>JBIIDM010000187.1:0-6650 GCA_044238365.1 Bdellovibrionota bacterium
AAGACGAGGGCTGAACGTCGTGACCCACGCGCCTTCTTTCCCAAAGCCCAGTCTGTAATTGTGGTTGCACTTAATTATTATCAAACACCGACGCAACCCCGCACCGAAGAGACAGTACCAGACAAAAGAGCACAAATCGCACGCTACGCCGTTGGACGAGATTACCACAAGGTTCTCAAGAAGAAGCTGCGCAGCCTAAGCAACTTCATTAAAACCCTCCACCCCGAAGCGGTCAGCAGACCATGCGTCGATTCATTCCCGTTACTGGAGAAGCCCCTGGCACAACGGGCCGGTCTGGGGTGGATCGGCAAACATACCAATTTGATCATGAAACGACAGGGCTCTTTCTTCTTCCTCGGAGAACTCTTAACCTCACTGCCACTAGTTGCCGATGCTCCATTTATGAGCGATCATTGTGGAACTTGCACAGCCTGTCAGGATGCTTGCCCTACCAATGCTCTTAG
This sequence comes from Bdellovibrionota bacterium, assembly GCA_044238365.1. Classification (GTDB taxonomy): domain Bacteria; phylum Bdellovibrionota_C; class UBA2361; order UBA2361; family JBIIDM01; genus JBIIDM01. Next base: position 465 of record JBIIDM010000187.1, read on the forward strand.
TACACCATTCGAGTTAAATGCATCGCGCTGTATCTCCTACTTGACAATAGAACATACGGGCGAAATTGAACCTGAACTATTACGATCCCTCGAACGTTGGATATTTGGATGTGATATCTGCCAGGAAGTATGTCCATGGAATCGATTCGCGGTGCCACACTCTGAACCCGATTTCACGTCTCGAATCCCGCCTGATATCTATGAAATAACGCGACTTCTTACGCTCTCTAGTGAAGAGTTTGATCGAATTTTTGCGGGCACCCCGATAAAACGCGCCGGATATGAACGATTTATGACGAGTATCAACGCTGCCTACGCCTTAATAACCGCAACCGCGGGGTGATATCCGGCCTATACCTCAAAAGAGTCGGTGAACATAGGGGGACGGTAATTTATGCCATGGCCATCGCTAATGAACCACCCTGGGATTTACCCGACTTTCCCTTGATTAAATGATACGATGGCTCCTTACCCACCCGCCACACCAGCCCGAGTAGCAGATGCAGGGCGCCGAGATGCCCCCCACCTACTTCTCCTTATTCAAAAACTCAATCAACTTGTCCGCAAGCAGGGGTGACATTCGTCCCACACGGGCAAGTTCAGTTCGCGACGCAGCTTTCATACCTTCCAGACTTCCAAAAGCGGTCATCAATCGCTTGCGACGAGCGGGGCCGATACCAGAAAGAGTATCTATAGATGACGTAAGCATGCGTGTCATTCGTCGATCACGGTGAAAGCCAAGGACATACTTGTGCACTTCATCACGAAGCCGCTGCATAAAAAGTGTAAGCAGTGTTCCATCGGGAAGCGGAACAGGCGATTCGCTTCCTTCAACAAAGATCCTCTCAAGTTCACCCTCTTCCCGAATCTTGGCAATCGAAACAATCTCAACGTCCAGACCGAGATACTCTCTGGCTTGAAGTGCTGCATTAAGCTGCCCTCTACCGCCATCTATTACCAGGAGATCCGGAAACTCACCTGTTTCCATACCGGATCTCAAACGCCGTAAGGTCACCTCATGAATCGACGCAAAATCATCGGCAGTCTCCCTGTTTAACGTATAGCGCCGGTATTCAGATCGAGCAGGAGCACCATCGACAAAGACTACGATCGCTCCAACAATATCACTGCCCTGGAGATTTGATATATCCATACACTCAATCCGCCGGGGATGCTGACGAAGCCCAAACAATCCCTTCATTTCATCGACAATAAGCATATTTTTTGCCTCCGACCTGAAGATCGTCGAAAAATAACTCTGGGCATTAATCCTCGCGAGTTCCAAAAGACGAAAGCGAACGCCCCGCTTGGGACAAACGAGTTCCCCGGCTGAATCATCCCCCTGACTGATTCGCAGACGGGTTAGCGCACACTCAAGCATCCCAAGATCCTCGGGCGACAACGGCACAAGCACCTCGGCGGGAACGACTCTGGCCTTCCCGGAAGCTCCCTCGTCGCCTTCGCCATAGTAGCGCTCAATCGCCTGCTCAAGAAACTCTTCATCATCCATCCAGACCGACTCAAATGAATAGTTTTCACTGTGTGCGATACGTCCTTCTCTAGTGTGCAGCACATTTAACACAGCTCGCTCACCCTCTCGATAGAATCCAAAGGCATGACGATCAACCCCATAGTGATGTACGTTTCTATTTCCTTTGATCCATTCCTCCAGCTGCGTAAGCTTATCTCTGAGCATTGCAGCTAACTCAAAGCGTAGTTGCTCAGCGGCATCAAGCATCTGACCCTCGACTACGGGCACAATCTTGCTCGCCCTGCCCTGAAGTATTTCAAGGGCCATATCAAGCTGATCACAATACTCTTGCTTATCGACGGGTAAACAACAGGGGCCGAGACAACGCTTAATCTGATACTCCAGGCAGGGCCGCTGCCGGTTATGCAAAACGGAATCTGTACAAGTTCGTAGCGGAATGACCCGGCGAATCAGATCGAGGACTTCTCTCAACTGATGATTCGACACGAAAGGACCAAGATATAGCGCTCCATCCTTAGACTTACGACGAACAACCTCCAGTCGTGGCCACTGATTGGCCCGGTCAACACGAATAAGCAGATAGGCCTTGTCGTCTTTTAGTTTGATATTATAAATCGGCTGATGTGCGCGTATCAGGTCGCGCTCCAAAATCAACGACTGATTCTCGTTTTCACACACGATTGCTTCAATCGTAGTAACATGTTGCATAAGGTAGGGGATCTGTCTTCTTCCATCTCCTCCTCCTAGATAACTCCGCACACGTGCCTTCAGCTGCAGAGCCTTCCCCACATAAAGAACCTGGCCAGCCTGGTTCTTCATGAGATACACCCCTGGCATCAGCGGAAATGTTGAAACGATTTCCTTTAGGCGATCCACAGTCGACATTAATTCCTCTGTTAAGAAGACGGTTTTACATTTTACCCGTAATGGTGACCTCTGCGGTTGTAGACCAACCTCAATATTTGCATTCCCGAAGAAGAACTAAAAAATCAAGCCGCCACCGACTCTACTACCTGACTGTTATTGCTAAAGTTTTCAAACTCTAGCAAATTACTACTCTCTGAACATCGCTTTAGACTCTAGACTGTTATATCGTCTCCCTAATAAAATTCCAAGTCACGGAATCAATCTAACTATTCACGATCCACGCCTTACCCCGGGGGTGCTACGAATTAATGAAAAGTTCGGGCTTAGAGCGTCTTTATACCCATTCCAATTTAAAATTTGCCGAAATGGGGCATATTGATCTTATTGGGCTTGCCCATCCGGGGGCTTTGCTCCGCAAAGAATATACCGGCTTCTCGTTTTTTAGGATTTTTTAAGTGGAACCAGTATCGTACCCTCGTTGATCACTGGAAATTTCGTTTTTTGGAATTTTCAAAATGGACGCGGTATCTATTAGTTCTAATCCTAGACGTAACTCTTCAAAGTTTGCGCGAACCAATTTTCTTACCTTAGACGAACTATGATTATGTTTATAAATAGAGTAGACCCGATTTGCCCGGAGAATTCCTGATGAGCTACATGTATCTATACGGCGCCGGTGGACACTCCAAGGTCATTCTTGACATACTTGAGAGCCACAATATAGCCGTCGAAACAATCTTCGATGACGACCCGCCCAACATTAAGAATAGAGAACTAGTGGTTAAGTCGGGCATTCGGCTCTTGGGAGGACAGTCGCTGGGTGAGTTTGATGCGCCGTTTATTATTAGTGTCGGCAACAACGCTCGACGGGCCGAGATTGCATGCCTTCTGAATGTACGCTACGGAAAGGCGATTCACAAAAGTGCTATAGTCTCTCACAAGGCTTTAGTTGGGGACGGATCCGTGATACTACACGGTTCTATAATTCAGGCGGGTGCTCGGCTTGGCGAGCATGTCTTGGTGAATACCGCGGCCAGCATCGATCATGATAATATAATTGGAGATTTTGCGCATATATCCCCGCACGCGACCCTCTGCGGGCATGTTACGGTGGGCGAAGGAACTCACGTGGGTGCGGGGGCAGTAGTAATACCGTCCATAACTATCGGCCGTTGGTCTACTATTGGTGCAGGCGCGGTTGTAATTAGAAATATTCCAGATTTTGCCGTCGCAGTTGGAAACCCCGCCAGGGTTATAAAGATAATGGACCCTGGTCAGGTGCTCCCGCATCGGCCGCTCAAGAAAATGGCATAAACGACAGCATAAAGGAAATGGACAACGCCAGCATAAATACATCTGAAAAGAACGACTCGGGGATATCTGTCAAGCCGGAAAGTTTATTTGACGTGGCATTCATCGGGGCGGGCATATCGACCACTTACAGCATCCTGCATTTCATTGAGCAACTGGAAGGACAACCTCCGTTTAAGCCCGTTAACATCGCGGTTTTTGATAAGTCTGGTGAGTTTTGGACGGGCATTCCCTATGGCACTCGATCCGGACGTAGCGCGCTCATAATCACCCCCTTAAACGAGTTCCTCCCAGTTCCTGAACGAGCAAAGTTTATTGAATGGTTGACCCTGAATTGGCGTAAGATTGCCGAAGCCGATGATTCTGTCGGACCATTAACTGCCAAATGGCGAGAAGCCAATAAAGTGGCTATCGAAACTGGTGACTGGAATGCGGTCTTTGTCCCCCGTTATACTTTTGGAATGTATCTGCAGAGTCGTATTACCGCCGTGCTGCAGCGGGCTGTCGCAGAAGGGCTGGTTACCTACACTTTGAAAGCTCACGAGGTTCTTTCAGTCACCAGGACCAAGGATGGGGCTTTTACCCTTGAGTTAGCTCCGGAAGCTCCCGGGAACTCAGCATCCGTACCAAATAGTACTGTTTGGGCTAATAAACTAGTGCTTGCGCTTGGAAGTCCGCCGTTACGACAGATTGTAACCCCTGACCCGGGCTGCCTCTACATACGTGACATGTATGAACCATCATACGACACCAATATGCGCCGAATTTTGGAGATATTCTCCCACGCCAAAGGATCAAAGCCGTTGGATCTTCTTATTCTTGGCTCAAATGCCAGTGCTTTGGAAGTCGTATATACTCTGTTGGACCACAAAGCCATGGTGGGTCGAGCGGGAAACCTGCTCGTTCTTTCTGCGGGAGGGAGTTTTCCTCACAGGATTAACACCTCTCCTGCTCCCATGGAATATAGCCCTGAGCATTTAATTGCCCTACGGGCCAGCGCATCATTTCTCTCATCCGACATTCTCGCAGCTGTAAAACAAGACGTCGATCACGCGATAAATTCGAATATTCCTGTTGCCGATATCTTCCCGATCATTTCTGAAGGCGTCATTTCGGCACTCGACGAACTGCAGATCGAGGAACAACATAAGTTCGTCAGCAAGATCGGGATCGAAATCGGAAAACTACAACGCCGGGCTGGTGGCGAGTATCTCGATGCCGTAGACCAACTCAAGCACGAAAAGCGCTTTGAGATGATACACGGAGCGTTTAAAAGCTTCAAAATGATTTCAGGAAACGAAATTGAGGTCGAATATATCTCGGGATCCGACGGCGAGCCCGCTACTCTGCGTAGGCCAATCGGCGTCATCGTAAATTGTACTGGGTTTCAGGGTATCTCTGGAACACCCTCACCTATTATTCAATCGCTCCTGGCAAATGGCATTTGCACTCCCACCGAATCAGACAGGGGATTCCGTGTTAATGAGCACTTTGAGGCATCCGAAAACTGCTTTTTGATTGGGCCGTTGATTGCCGGAAATTGTAATAATGCGCTTCGCATCTGGCATGCTGAAAGCTGCATACGCATTATCGGAATTGCCGGGCAGTTGGCAGATGAGTTGTGTAAGAGGGTAGAGAAACAGAAGCACCGGGTATCCGAACCAATGGCCGCGTAGGTTCAGATTGTTCATGGGGGCGAACTAACTCAGCTTGTACTCAAGCCAAATCAAAATGTCACAAAAATAAACGATTTGGGATGAGCATAATTTTTGCCGGAGGCAAAGATCCCAGAGGAAAAAGAAGATACCCTTCAAAGCTCGAAATCCTTGTAACAGGTTGAACTCGGGAGAGTTTATCTGCCAATAAAATATGACAAACACCCCTTTTTAAGGGTTGAAATTAAATTTTGCTCGATAAAGATCGACAAGTTGGTTCTTCAGATCATTCATAGCAATTCTTTCTTCTATCGAGTCTAACCTTGCGATAAACCCACAAGCATTAATGAGTTGAGGACAAAGCTCTCTGACTGAACCCATTCCAGCAGGAATCTCTTGCCCAGAATCCACTGCACTCTTAATTCTGTCTTCGTTATATGTTTGAATAGCTCGTATTGCCTCACCCTTCTCTACCGAAGAAACAGTACTTTCCAAGATCTTTAACGTTAAACCAAGCAACTTAGGACCATCGAGTTGCTCATTTTGAAGTGTAATAAGAAAGCTTCTCTCATAATCTGACCTGAATTGAGCGATTGTTTTCCTGTAAAATATAAAAAAAAGTAGAAAATACCCCTTTAAACATACTGTTTAGTGTTCTATTATGCACTAAATTATGGCATTAGCTATTCACCCAACAAGTGAAAACAAGGGGCACGATGAAGAATCAGGAAAAGAGTCGGAGTACAAGCCAGGGGACGAGAAGGCGGGCTAACTGCATTAACCGTGTAGAGAGCACTGAATCAGAATTGAGTTCACGGAGCGGTTTGAGTGCTATAGCAGAATACCTTGAACATCATGGCA
>JBIIDM010000188.1:0-6637 GCA_044238365.1 Bdellovibrionota bacterium
GTAGCAACAATGGATCCACAAATTGACGCGATCACTTTGTACGGACATCGCTGGGAGATTGAGAGCCTCTTTGCATGTCTCAAGGGCAGGGGGTTTGATTTTGAGGAGACCAGGATAACCGAACCAACAAGAATTGCTACCATGTTAGCAGTGTTGGCCATCGGGTTTGCATGGGCTCACAAAACTGGCGAGTGGGTTGCTGAGAATATCAAGCCTATCACAATCAAGAAGTATGGACGTATGGCTCAGAGTATTTTCAGATATGGAATTGACACAATCAAAGCCACCGTTTTTTCACAGGTCGTCAACTTAGGAGACTGGCAGGTTCTGCTATCTCTAATCCGCACGAACGTTAGGCCAAATGCGCGAAACGCTAATTTTAGCGCCATTTAAGAGGGATTTATGAGTCATATTAAGTGGCTGTGTCGTGTACAGAGAAAAGTCCTATAAAACAAGGAACCGGTATATCTATTGCGAAGCAACCCCCCCCTGGAGGGACAAGCCCAATAAAATCAATATGGCCCATTCCAGCAAATAGAATCTTATGACATTTTAAATTGGAATGAGTATATACTATAGGCACGAACTGAATGACGTAGATGTATGGCCCTCATTCAGATTGACGTAGAGTGACGAAACTCAAGTGGATACGACTATGAAAATATCAATTGAATTTCTTGGTGCTACAAGAACCGTTACTGGCTCAAAATACCTGGTTCGAGCCGGGAGCAAAACTCTGTTAATAGACAGCGGGTCGTTCCAGGGTGATAGTGAGCTTACAGAACTTAATTGGGCCAAGACTGCCTTCGACCCAAGGTCGGTCGATGCAGTGCTCCTGACTCATGCCCACATTGACCATATTGGAATGCTGCCAAGATATTACTCCCAAGGATTAAAATGTCCGGTCTACTGCACAGGCGCAACAAAGGAACTGGCGAAAGTCTTACTTGCTGACACCGGGCGACTCCAAGAACAGGAAGCCGATTACCGAAGGGAACGCAAAAAATCACGTTACAAGAATCCTCTACCCTTATATACCGAGAAGGAGGCTATAGGCACCAATAAGCTTCTGAAAGGCATCGCGTTCAATACGCCCGTTAGTATCACCAAGGGCATAACTGCGACCTGGCATCAGGCGGGGCATATCCTTGGAGCCGCAATAATAAACCTGAACATTGGGGATTCAAGGATCACTTTTTCGGGAGATCTTGGACGATACGCTATACCCATTCTAAACGATCCCGAGCCTGTTGAGTTAGGCTCGTTACTTCTTATAGAGTCAACATATGCGACAAAAGAACATCCGGATTCTGATACAGCGGTGGCTCTTGCGGACGTGATCAACAAGGCCTATCAACGAGATGGCGCGTTACTTATCCCAAGTTTTGCCGTGGGCCGTGCCCAGCTTTTACTTTATTACATTCGTGACTTAAAGGAACGAAAATTAATCCCCGATGTACCGGTATACGTGGATAGTCCCATGGCAATTGATGCAACGGAGATCCATCGCAACCATCCTGAATGTTATGACGATGAGACCTTAGGCATTAACTCAAAAAGTGCGCACCCCTTTTCGTTCCAAAACTTACACTTTGTCCGGGACGTAGAGTCTTCGATTGCTCTTAATTCCCAGAAAGGTCCTATAATAATCATTGCAGGAAGCGGAATGCTGAACGGAGGAAGAATTCTTCATCACATAAAAAACCGCATTTCTAATCCAGCCACCTCCATTCTCTTTGTGGGACATCAACCCGTGGGCGGAAGAGGTGCCTATATACAAAATGGGGCCAAGTATATAAAGATTTTCGGCAGCGAATACCCCCTTCGTGCCTCCGTTGATACTATTTCAGGCCTGAGCGCGCACGCAGACCACTCTGAGCTACTTCGGTGGGCGACCTCATGCAGCGGAACGCCGACAAAAGTCGCGGTAGTGCACGGAGAAGAAGACTCCTGCCTGCAGTTTGCTGATGAGCTGTCGTCAAAGTTCCAGTGGAATACAATAGCTCCCAGACTCGGTGAGGTACTTGACGTATAGGGGGTACCCGGAGTATTCATTTTCTTGGTTAAGTGACTGTTTTTGCGCACCGAGGCTTGGCCTCGTTCCTGAAACAATCGTTTGAAGATTCCTGGCTAGTGACAGAGAAGCGAATCGATAGGAGACAACCTCGGGGGATAGTTGATAAGAGCTGAATTCCAAAATTAACTTACGTTTCAGTATGTTAAGGAGATCGAACCGACGGATCACGGCGCCTCGGTGACAACATCCAAAACTGGTTAAAAAAAAGTAGGTGCACAAACGCTTGCAAGCGGGTACGATATGGCAATATACTTAGTTTTTTGAATCCACTGTTAAACTATACCCTGCTGGTTTCTGTGAACATCCGTCGAGCCCTTCCTGCTGATTTTGACTCATCCTGGTATCTAACACAGGATCCAGACTTTATACGAGCTAGTGGTATCAACGTTACAGAATCCAAAGAATTGCACTTTATATGGTATGCAACGGTCCTCAGCGATCCTGAAACGATCCTTCTAATTGCCGAAGAGCAAGGTGATATTGTCGGACAGCTGCTTATTAGGGCAAAAGGAAAGGAAGGATCTATGGCAGTTGTTACTGCATTGGATCACCGAGGAAAGGGATTTGGTTCATCGATGATAACCATGGGGTGTTCTTACGCGCGAATCGAGCTTCAGCTAAACCGAATCAAAGCACGGATCGCAAATAATGTCGCCGGCGCGCTTGAGGCATTTATGCGTAGTGGTTTCCTAGTCATCGATCAGGGGAAGAACGCTCCAGGATCATTTACGGTAGTCGCTAAGAATCTCTAGGCGTGATCTTTTCGCGATTGAGAATCTTGTTGCTCGCCAACATCGTTGAAGCAAGCGTTCACCAGGTTGTTCACGGTCGAAGAAAAAGTATTTTTTGGGGATGAAAGTTACTACTGTATCTCGCAAGGAGCAAAACAAGGCTTTTGACGAAGAGACTTGCACAACATGGCAAACGATGACTCGTTGAAATAGTGATCGGTTCTTTGTAAATACTCTCGACTACGATTTGCTGGAGGTGTTTGAAATTTCTCCCTCAGCCGTAAGTGCGGCGACGACGACTAACTCTAAGTTTCCAGCCTGACTAACTGCACTCTTTGCATCGGCACGAATTCTACGTGCCAACTCAGCGGCGACATCACGAGCCTCTGGCTCGCCGGTGATTTGATCGGACATATCTAGAAATGCAACCCCTGCTGCACGAACTAAGTCCAAATTGCTTCCGATAATATCCTTTGCATCATTAAGTGTTTGTTGATTTTCGGCAATTCGTTCCTGAATGGCCTCCAAATTATTTATTACCGAAGAGGCGGAAGCCCGGCTCAAAATATCGGATTCTCCTCCGAAAAGCTTAGAAAACTCCGGTAGTGATTTTCTGTCGCCCCGCGCAGTGGTGGACTGATAGAGATGAGAAGAAGTATCAGTTCCGAATTGGCCAACTGCCCCAATGACAAGCCGACTAGTACTACCACGAAAAGCTAACGAAACATCAGTCAAAGTGATTGCCGAACTAAAATCAACATTCGAAACCGCGCCGCCTTCGTTAGTAATTATTTTGAATAAATTTGTATTATCAAGATATCCGACATACCCCAGACTACCACTAGAGCTCGCCTCCAAACCATCGAAGGAAGACTTTGAAACATTGGTTAAACCGCTTGCGAGTGTCCGGTCATACCCTGATGAAGTTGACGATATCGACGAAATTGAATAAGGACCCGCGCCATGAAGCACGGCGACCTCGTTTTCAGCCGAAAAAACAACATCCTTTACGTTTGACTGTCCAGCAAGAAAAGCGTTACTCCCGCCTCCAGAAAACGCTCTTAACACGGCCCCTGCGCCCCCATTGTCGTAAACAATCTGAGTGCCCGCACGATTAATGGATGGCTCAAAATCAACAGCAGCCACGTTCGCAGCCAAAACAGTTCGCGTGATGGTAGAGGGATCTGCTGTTTTCGAAGATCGTTCGTACATAACAATACTTGAAAGTGAAGTAGAGGAGTTGTACTCTCTGACGACTCCCTTTAATCCGTCATCGGACATTGACGCCGACATAAAAGAAACCGTTGCACTTGCGTTATTGGTAAGCTGAGAGGTCACCCCAGAAATATCATCTGCCACGAATACCTGGGCACGTCCAGAAGCATTTGAACCCACAAAGTCCTGGGTGCTCTGAAGACATACGGCTCCATTGGAGGACTGAGCACCAATAATAGAAGCGCCACTCGACAAGGTTTCCTGCAGACCGGAGTAATTACCATCAAAGGAACGGCCGATTACTGAATTCTGAGTCGGATTAGAACCACTAAAGGTACCATCATCAGTCGCGTTAAACCGCACTCCCATAGCAGTTACTGCTCCGGCAGTAACCGTGACCCCCTTATCAACCTTGATGGGGGAAGAGGAACCCAAGGACTTTACGGGCGCAGCCGCCTTGGTCGGCTTAACTTCATCACTGATAAGCATGTCTTCGGTTCCTTCGGTAACGAAACCACTAAACAATTCAGCTATTCCGTCCGCCGCAGCAGGATCAAGTCCGCACTGCTGAAAGATGTCGGTAATTCCTGCCTTTGTTAAATACTTAACTTTCCCTCCATTCAGCTTTTCAATCACTTTAAGAAATGAACCGCCGATATTTTGGTATTCTGAATTCAACCGACTTCTTTCCGCATCACTGGTGTTCTCCTTTAACGACTTATGGGCGAGTTCTAACATAGAGTCAGTCAAGCCCCGAAGAGAATCAAATCCAGTCTGAACAACATTAAGCGAGGAGATCGCAACATTCAACCGTTGCACACCCGTAACAAAAGTACGCGCGCCAAATCGCAAAGTCTGCGAAACAGAAACACTCTCGCCTTTTAGCGATTGAAGTGCTTGGTCCTTAGAAGATCCTCCCTGCTGCAATCCCTTCAACCGCCTTAGGAAACTCTCGTTGATAACTGAAGTTAATCTGGTCATATGCCCAAAATCTGTATAATCACTAGCCCGGATTATTCACGAAATGCGCCGCTATGGTGGTGCGAGCTCCGGGCTAGGAACCAAAGCAAGGGACGGCAACCGCGTTAGACACGAGGTCAATGAAGTAATTTCAGGCCCTTAGCAACCTTCTTATCCGTAACCTACGTTTTTAGTCCATATTATGTATCGGCTCAATGGAATCAACACTTTACATGACATAGCTAAAAAGAACCCATCACGCATCTCAATGAGCGGTGCATCCTTCGTGCCATTGTGCTCTCCTAGCCCGGGATTCAAACATACCCGTACCCTCATTGCGACCTTTTGCATGATAGTTGATCGATCAGCCTGCGAGATCTTCCGAACCAAAACAATCAATATCTTACGGGTGAGGAATTATAATCCTAAAAAGAGCAGTTTCGCGGTCTAAAGCGGCCCATCTAGCTGAACTTACTTCGAATTTAGCGATTTTGGGTCTCACCGTATCGGTGATACTTGATTGCGACCCAAAATCACTAAATTCTTTGTAACCTGAGTTCGACGTAAGAACAAAGGTAACTGGTTGAAATTGCTTTAGACACGAGGCGTGCAGTGATATAAAAGCGCAGGCTGAAGCTTGCTACGTCGAGCATTTTATATCATGAGCAACGAAGTGGATGAAGTAATTTCAGCCATTTACCGCAGTTCTTACGTCGAACTCAGGTTTGTAATTTCAACTAGGGAAAGGCATTCTCACTGGCGATTACCCGTGAACGCGGATCTACCTTGGTTGAGAGCAAGGAATACCATTGATTGATGAAGTGCGTGGAAAAATGAGTTAGACCCCCTATTTCCACGCAGAATTTGAAAAACCGAAGCTAGGAATATATGCTGGTTCCACTTCAAAAAGTCAGAAAAAATGAGGAACCGGGATATCCTGTGCAGACCAAAGTCCACGAAGGGACAAACAAATACCCATTCCAGAAAATAGAGTCTTAAAGACATTTTGAATTGGAATGGGAATACAAAGAGTTCAACTTAACTGCGCCGATGCATTATCCTGAGGGTTATGACCGGATGGTTATTTCAGGCCAGTCAAAAGAACCCCCTCTGAACAACTCCTCCCAAACCATTTCATGGTAGTAGATTCTGCTTTTGCTCGCATTTGATAGCTGGACAGAAAATTGGAGTCGAAGATTCGACTCCTCTAACTGATACTCATCCATCCATTCCTCGACAATTTGATCAAGGCGCGACACCATCTCAGTGCTGACTGAGAATACCCGACCAGTCATTACAGCTTTCTCTGCTGATAACCACTGGGAGTCACTTTCCAGGTTTAAAACGTGAATAATGTCTACAAAACACACGGTAACCCAGCCTTTATCAGACTCACTCAACGGCAATCCGCTTCCTATCCTGGAATTGTCCTGGATATAGTGCGAAAAGAGCACCTTCTCGAACTCGTTAAATGACAGGAACATTTCATGTTGAGGATAGGAGCGCACGAACCATGAAAATACCTTACGTAAAGAGTCTATCCAAATACCTTCTATTCTAGTTCCTGTGTGAAAACTAATGAATTTTTATTTTTAAGGTGCGGGAGGGTTCAATAAGAACACGGTATTTTTTATTTTTAAGGCAATTGTACCGG
>JBIIDM010000032.1:0-22226 GCA_044238365.1 Bdellovibrionota bacterium
GAGCATTTTATATCATGAGCAACGAAGTGAATGAAGTAATTTCAAAAAGTTACCGCAGTTCTTACGTTAAACTCAGGTGTAACGCTTTTTCCTAGTTGGAGACCAGCGATATTCTGTAAACAAACGATATAGTGTAAGCAATATCAGATAATTGTCCACTAGATTTAGAAATCAACGACGCAGCTATCTAAAGTAACCCCCCAAGAGTGGCGACCTCCACATGAGAAGATTCGCACTCTAAGGGGAGTATCTATCCGTGAAAAGATTCAATAACGTATTTCTCGTATCGGCTATGGCTGTGGCTGTGGCTATACTAACCGGCACACCCTCACCACTCAAATCCCAAAGCCCGGCGTTTGAAAAATATACACCGGAGAATACAGCGGAGAAAACGTTAGAAGCATGTAAGAAAATGCTGGAATCTCCGAGTACAGCTGAAAAATATACACCGGAGAATACAGCGGAGAAAACGTTAGAAGCATGCGAGAAAGTGCTGGAACTTCCGATGTTCTGCAGCCAGGTAGAAAGCGTTAAATTGTACCTTGGTCTTGATCCTAGTACTGTTGGATCATTGGTGTTTACCATTGAGTCTCCCTCCGCAAGCCTGCTCAACCAGGGTGGCTTCTTCTATGCGGCCAATGGACGACTAAGAGATGGCGCTGTAAAGGAAGTTAAGTTATCAAAAGCCATCTGTTCCTCAAGCAGCGAAGTCCATACCTGTCAAGGATCCCTCCGGCCGGCTGTCGGGGAAAAACTGGCAACTACCTTCAATTTCGAACAAGAAGTTCTTTCTATTCTTCTGCGGGATAACAAACTCCGTGACGTGTGCATGGGAAAACTGGCAGATGAGCGGAAACTCACGGAAAATGGGCGCCTCGAACGACAGTTCTGTGAATTTACTCCCACAGCCTCGTATCCCAGCGTCTCTGGCGCCGGATTCTTCGACCCCAATGGATACGGAACCTCTGGCGACTCGCTACTACACGTTGCCTTCGAGGGACTACCAACCGACAAAACCATCCGCGGCTGTACTCAACTGGGCAATTCCTACCAGGAAGTATTTTCGCTTACCTCTTACGATGCTGACAAAGGGGACGCGGAAATTTACGGAACCCTCTCTACCGACGAGCAGGCCGTTTTTACCAGACAAGGCCTGGAATATAGCTACGACCTGTACCGGCAACTAGCGGGGAATAGTGGCTCTATCTCATCGCTTTCGAGCGCTTTAGCTCTTTTGAACCGCCAAATCACTAGCAGTGCTGCATATACTGAAATACGGGGATCTAATAAGAATTTCGATGAGTTAAAACGTAAGCAGAAGAAAAAAAAGCAAGAACAGAAGATCAAGAATGCTCGAAATTTACCAATCTCCAGATTGCTCTCAATTGCGACAACCGGTCGAGCAACGACCGAAAAACCAGCTGAAGTGTTTCAGTGGTTAGCGTTTGACCCGATTGGGGGTGGTGATGTGATCCTTGCGCCGGCCTGCTCAGCAAAAAGCATAACGAAAAGCTCTTATGGCGTGCTATCTTGCAATGCGCCAAACTCAAGCGCCCGAGCATGTTACCCACTTACCAGCACCGACCCCGCCGGGTCTGCCAAGGGAAACGCCTGCCTTGAAATTCGAAACGGCTATACACTTGCCACCATCAGGGTAGAGGGGGCTGCAGACGGGACCTACTATGTGTGCAACGACGGTTCACTAGTGACATCTGAGAAACTTACCGTTGCGACCGATAGCCTCGGTGCATTTGGGGAACTCCAGATCACCGACAACAGCTTGGCAGCCCAAAAAGTGCCGGGCTTGGCCAAGGGGCTACTGGCTTCATTGAATACGATAACCCTTGGAACAGCTCAAGACTGTTCGGGCCCCGTCGTTCAAGGCTCCTTAAAATAATTCGGGATACATTTCCAACTTTCTTTGAAACAAAGAACTTGCCCCGCTTCAAACTGAATCCTACACTTAAAGAGATGTGTAACGGACTCATTAGCGGGGCTATCCATGTATAGTAAAATTTTATTACAGCGACTCAACCGCCAAGGATTCCGTATACGGCGCAGACGACACGTCTCACTGTTTATCACGGCAGTGCTTCTGCTCGCTGGATGCGATAGTGGGGCCGATAACTCAGATTCCACGAAAGTTGCCTCTCCATACCAGGGAGTCTGGAAGGTAGATTACGACGTTCTAAGGGACGAGTGTGGGCTGTTAGAAGAAGGCAAAACTACTTTAGCAGATATCCAAACAGTCAATCAGACCGATTCTCAATTAGTCCTCACCTCACAGGAGATCTCAAAGAACGAATATACTGGTGAAGTACGCCGTGATGGGTCACTTGAGGTTGCTGCAAGCCAAAAAGGAAACCTCTATAACAATGGCGTTAACTGCTCGCTTGAGGAAGCCCTTGCGTACAATAATCATTTTGAGAATGAAGTATCAAGTCTTTATGACCTTAGGCTCAAGTGTGATGATGGTTTTTATTGCGTAACAGCGCTGCGCGGGACCGGTGTGGCGGTGGTGAAGTAGGGTGGCTCTCCAGCTCAAGCCGACTAGGGGGCCTAGCCATGAGTAACAGCAAACCAAAGACAAAGAAGGAAATCGCGGCAAAGCGTAAAAAGCATCAAGAGCACAAGCAGATCGCTGGTTTAAATCGGGCCCCTGTAAACATAGAGAGACTTGCACCCGATAATAGTTTTTCAACCCCTGACTTCGTCGCTCGAGGGTTTTATGTTGATGGCTTAGAGCGTGTCTAACCCGGATTATTCACGAGCCCGCACTACCAGAGTGGTTAAGGCACCGAATCTTTAGCCGAAAGATTCGGCACCTTAACCACTATAGAGGCGCGTTTCGTACATCATCCGGGCTAGAAGCCATAGGTGACATCGCTTGTCCTCTGACGGCCATAGATCAACGTGTTTGTGTTATAAAATGCTAATGGCGAACGTGGGGAAAAATCCCACAATTCAAGCCTGCCGACTTCCCGAATCATCTTATCAGGAATACAAGTAAAACACTCGTTGGTTTTTATCACGAGAACGACTGCGCCATTCTCCAGATGCCTGAGGTATTCAACCGCTCGCCGCAGTGCAATTAGTCGAATCGGGTCTGAACGAGGGTGAAGCACATGAACAATTACAGTCAATGATCCTGAAAACTCCAATACAGTGAGACCTTCACCGAAATCGGCCGTCTTTACGATGATGTTGGTGGGTTTCTCCCTCCCCCATCCCAAGGGAAACAAGGGGACTACGTAACTACCCCCGATCTTCGCCACGTCAGGCGGTACGACTGATGCTGAAGGGGCACCCCCGTTTTTGATGCTGTGCTCGGGCCCACTCCCTTCATTGATCGCATCAGCGATTACAATTACCGGTCGATCCGCAGGTGTTCTAGATGATCTCCCTCCCGTTTTAGCATCGGCACACTTCTGTGCGATATCAACTGCCAGAACAGAAAACCCGCAGTGGCGCTCCACATCACTCCACACCCGGTAATAAGAAAACAACATCGGAACCACATATGCTGATTTTACCAGGACTACGAGAAGTAGAATCCCACCGACCCATCGTTTATTCGTTCCAGTCAAGCACCCCTTTGCCCCAAACATATAAAAAACCCACGGCTAACACACCGATAAAACAACCCATTTCCGCAATCCCATGCCATCTTAACTCAGGCAACATCAGCGCCCAGGGATACATAAAAATAATTTCAATGTCGAACAGGATAAAAAGCATAGCTACCAAATAGAAGCCGACATTAAATCGATGGCTTCGCACATCCCCTACCGAAATGGAGCCACATTCAAACGGTAGCTGTTTTGTTCTCGTACGCGAGCGCGGCCCCAAAAAGACCGACAGCATCAGCATAAAAAGGAGAAAGCCAAATGACAAGGCTCCTAGTATCAAGATGCCTTCATAGGATCCATCGAGCGAGGGTCCAGCCCCCATCACGTAATGCAGGGGAGCCTCGGTGGCATTTAATGTCTCAAAAGTACTATCCATTATTCAACATTCCACTTCTTCGCCCAAGGTTTAGGTTCCATCGCACATACCATGTGGATGATATCCGTTCTTTGTATATGATGTCGAGACGGTATTTACGACGGGGAGCACCTAATAAACGCTGTCTCACGAGAGTATCCGACTACCTGTCGCACTCTTTCAAAGCCACAACTTTCTGAATTAAGTGGACAAATTCGAGAGCAACGAAGAGGAGCGATGCCCCTGGGCCCAAGCGTGAACAGGCCGAGCGGAAATAATCTAATGCGAAATTATAGTAATCTTCAAAAATAATAAAGTATTAAAGATTACTATAACGACTCGCGGAGGCGAGTCAAAACAAACACATAGCCATCGCCGAGATGCGACTCAAAACCGCATTATTTTTGACGCTGGCTATAAATTTCCGATAGAAAATACAGTGCACCCGCCGCGATTCGAACACGGGACCCTCCGCTTAGAAGGCGGATGCTCTATCCAGCTGAGCTACGGGTGCAGAAACTGTGTGGCCGGGAGTATACGGCGATTATCCGTTCGGTGCAATGCTGTGCGGACCACATATATGCGTGAGGCCAGCACAATTAAAGATCAGCTAAAAACTATTGCCATCAGATAGGGTTCAGAATAAAATCTACTTCGAATCAAACGAAATCGCCCCCTGCCACTCCGCCCTTGGCGGCATCTCCTTATACCCCTTGGTACCGCGAATATTTTCCAGGTAGAGTTCACACGCTACCGCCAGTCGCGGTTCAATCTCCTTAATTTTCACAAAGATCTCGTCCGCTCGGTCCCATCCACGGGTACGAAATTCATCCTGCGCTTCTCGCCAGCCAGCTTCTACGGTTCGAGAAAGTGGTGGGTCGAAAATAGTGTATACGACTACCGCCTCTTCTTTTCCCTTTACGGCGACCCACCCCATCCGCGTAAGAAGATAAGGCGAAGTTACCTGTGATGCCGCAGTTGCAGAAACCAGAATCGTTGTTCCGAAGTACTTATTGATTCCCTCAAGGCGAGATGCCAAGTTTACCGAATCGCCAATAGCGGTGTAGTCGAGCTTTGTCTTGGTTCCCAGATTGCCGATAATCATATCACCGGTGTGTACACCGATTCGGGTATGTAGAACCGGATACTTGCCAATAGCATTAAACTCCTTAACACCTCTCTCGATTGCCAAGGCCGTAAGAACAGCTTTTTCGCCGTGGTCTTCCATGGGATTTGGCGCTCCCCAAATTGCGAAAATGGCATCGCCGATAAACTTATTGAGCATGCCCCCATTCTTTTGCACAACCTCCATTACGCTCGTAAAATAGTCGTTGAGCATGTTTCCTACTTCTTCTGCCTCCATTGCCTCACTGATTGAGGTAAAATCGGCGATGTCTGTAAAAAGTGCGGTTGCTCGCCGTCTCGTACCCCCTAGCTTGAGCACCTCTTGATTCTTAGATGCCTCCTTTGCGAGCTCTGGCGACAAATACATCGAAAGCGCCTGCAATGTATACTTTTGAGCACGGTACGACGAAAGATAATAAAGAATTAGCGTCGCTGTGTAGTAACCAACCAGAACCAGGGCGGCCACCACTCCAGGCAGAAAGAAATGAGCCAGAAACAGGTTGTATGAAAAAAAACACCAGAGCGCCATACTTACCACTAAAGCCAGCGCACCGAAGAACGGTCCAACATAGGTTATCGCTGCCGACAGGCAAAAAGTACCAACACCAAGCCAGACACTCTCGTTGAAAAAAGCGGACCGACGGATCCATTCCTGATTAATCAAATTTGCGGCCGCCGTCGCGTGAACCTCCACCCCAAATACCCGACTTCGCTCAAAAGTAAAGGCTCCCTGACGCGTAGACTTATGCCAGAACGGGGAAGAAAATGTATCCTTCTGCGTTGGTCCAAATCCTGTCTGCATCCAAAGACCCACAAAAACAATCTTGTCCTTGAAGGTCGAATCTGGCTCCTCTTCAGGATCAAGCGCCGTATAATAGGGGACAACCTTAATTGAATCACTTTCCGGTGGTCCGTAGTACCAGATAAAGTCCTGTTGAGCTGGTCCAGTGCCGTTGAGCTCCCCTGCTGCAGCCTCTGAAAGGGTTGGATATCCTTTAGTAATGGCATCCCTTGAGGTCTTAAACCGGAGAATCATATCCTCTTCCTGTGGCAACCCTACTAACGCAAGCTTTGCCTGTTTTTGGAAAGGCTCGTACGGATAGATCAACTGGTTGCTGGTGCCGGGCGCTGTTCCCGTGGGATTATCCATCTGAATGCCGATGATGGTGGGAAGCCCATGAAGCGCTTCAGCTAAATCCTTGTCGCCTTCTGGATCGTCGCTGGGACCAGCAAAAACAACGTCAAAAGCCACTACCTTGGCACCGGCCGCAGCCAGCCGATCGAGTAGTTCGGCGTGGATCACACGCGGCCATGCCTCACTCATTGGAAGGTCTAACTCTTCGTAGCTATCCTCGTCCATCGCGATTAGAACGATGTCCTCTGGCGCTTTCTGCGGACCACGAACATTAAACCATACCTCAAGAGACCAGGGCTCGAGAAAATCTCCTACGCCAACAAACAGGAAGACATGAACGAATGTTGCAAAAGAAGCTCCGAGCAGACTTCGTGCAATCCGACTGGAAACAAGATCCCTAATACGAGCCATGATCCGTCTGAATGAGGAGAAGACCCGGGTCAAAAGACTCATGACTCACCCCCCCCCAGCCCCTGTGAGAATCTAACAGTTAAGAGATCCCTCGATTCCCGCGTTGAATCCAGAATATACCGGCCCCTCTCGTGCGCGATCTTCGTATTGGAAGTTCTCGCCCAGAAGGTTTCTCGCAACGGCGCGAATTGCCCCGTGTCGGTGTGCAAATCTGTAACCAACACCAATATCATGAATCGTGAATGTGCTCTTCCCGTTGTCAAAGCCGATCCTGTTTTTCAAGTCCTGATTACGAACTGTACTGCGCAAAAATCCAAACCAGCGACTGGTATCAAAGTAGTTGAGCGAGAACAGTCCCTTGTTAACTACATTATAGCTATTCTGAGAGAGCTCTTTAAGATTCCAATAGGCATAATCGGAAGTAAATGACCACCTGTCAGATAAAATGTGATAGGAATAGGCCCTTACAATATGCTCACGCTCGTTATCAGGCTGAACCTGACCTTGATACGACACTCGTTCGGCCATGGCGTCAAAATCAAAATTGACCTGATTTAAAACATCCACAAGCTCACGCGAGATATCACGGTATAAATACTCGGCCCCAAAGTACGCAATTTTCGGTATTTTGTGATCGATACCGATCCCATAGGTCTCACTCTTTGCTCCGGGAAGGTCGCCGAACTTTTGTGAGAAACTGCCAACCAAGGTAGGCTCAATACCACCTGGAGAGACAATGTTAGGAGACCCTAACCCTCGGAAGTAGGCGCCACGTACGGTGGTATGCTCCTCGGGATATAGCGAAAACCCAAGCTTTGGTGATAACAGACTTTCCTTCCGAGTACCGTCAAGATAGGGAGCAATAACATCATACTTCGGCAATTCAATTTGGCCGTAATTTGCCCCTGCGTTAAAGTCGACCCACGAGGCAGCTTTCCACGTAGTATAAAGATATGAGCTATGGCTGAACGAATTATATGCTGAGTCGGAGTTTAACGGGGCAGTAATGCCCTGATAAATACCTGCCGGGTCCTCTGTCACATGGCTTTTATCGTCGCTAGTACCTTCAATGTTGAACAGATCAGACCCTAGTATCCAACTGAAGTTGCCGTAATCTCGAATTAACTGCGCACCATAACTATACGTTTTGGTATCGACCTGATCCTTCTCTGACACTCGCACCACATTTTCGTCAAAAAGACTAGCAACATCATCAATCGTAGTGGACGTCTGCAAACGACGATCCGCATTATCATCAAATTTATCATAGTTTCGTTTAAAATATTCGAATCGCGTGATCAGTTCGAAGCCAGCCGACAAAATATGGTGTGTTGCTATTGATGCCGCAAAATCATCAGACGCCGAACCCTCATCGGAAGCCTGATCATCACTGTTCGTGAACGACACCTTACTCAATATGCGATCTGTCGACGAAATCTGGTACTGACCAGCAAGGTCAAAGCGGTGCAACCTTAAAAATCTTCCATTACTTTTTGATCCCTGGCCATAAAGCGTCTGATAGCCAGCATAATATCCAAGAGGGCCTTGTTTACCGACATTAAAGAAATTCGCTCGAGCCTGATCATCAGAACTAACCCAGGAGGTGTTCAGCCCCGTCCGTGTCTGATCTCGATCAAAAAGTGCTGCGTATTCATTAAGGGATGCATCACTCGCGTAACCGTTTAGTCCCTGAAACACGTTCAGACTTAACGGTGACATAATGTCAGCCACCGTGTTCTCAGTGAACTGTGTATCTCGGTAGAAGTCACCTTCGTAACTCTGCGATAGTAACCGATGTGCCCCATAGTTAGTGTAATCCATTGCGATAGACTTCATCGCTTCCAGCTGCGCAATCCTCGAAAATCCAAGCTGTTGAAAAACTTCTGCCAAGCTTGTACTGCGTACACTGGAGTCCTGATCAAGCAATAGACTCGAGCGGTACACTGCCCGGTTATCATTTCGAGAAATTGAATCCTCGACATCGAACAGAGCTTCGACCACGCGGTTCTCCGCAAGCTTATTAAACGCCCTGTACATGTACGGCGTCGGATCGTTGGGGTCAAGCTCAATTGCGCGCTCATACTCCGTATCTGAAGACTCTTCATCTTCGCTTTCGAAGAAGGCCTTTCCTAGATAGCTTCGATAGATTCCGCGTGATGGCTCAAGCTGCGCAGCAACCTCGAATTCCTCCCGTCCACCCTTGAGATCTCCTCGTCGTACCTTTACGAGACCTAACCCCATGCGAGGATTCCCATCTTCTGAGTCAAGGTTAATCGCACGCTCAAAACTGCCACGCGCTTCTTCGATTTCTCCGTCGGTGAGGTAGACGAAACCCATTACCGAATTCACATAACTGTTCTGCGGTGACAACGATAGCGCCTTTGTAGCATGTTCGCGCGCTTCCCTCAGATGCCGAAAACCCAGCTCCAATTCCGCAAGACGAGCCCATGCAAGCCCACTGTTTGGATCAAGTTTTATACTCTTCAGTGCCCATTCCATAGCCAGATCGAGCTGTTTCAACGACTGATGTACATACGCTCGGGCGAGTGCGGACTGTGCTGTATATGACTGAACCCCCTCAATGTTGCGCAGCGCTGCATTCTGCTTGTTTTGAATAACTGCAACAATTGCCCGCCTGACCAAAACTTGGTCTCTTAACGATACGTCCGTGACGGCATCAAGCGCATTTTCCGCAGATTTTACCTCTCCGGAAACAATCATTGCATCAATGCGACCAAGGACACTCTGGGTCTGCCCAGCTGCCCCGGCTTCCCTATCGTCCAACAACGGATAATAAAGAGCCCATTGGACCTCTTTTTCGGGATTTACAATGATTGACTTGGTGGGCGCCGATCCTTCGATAGCTCGCCCCTGTTCCCCCTTCCCCAAGGCTATCTGCCCATGTGCATTATTAAGATCAACATTTCCTTCCAAAACAACAACTTTTGTATCCTCATCGGTTTTTTTAAACACGACTTCGGTGCCCCTGATAGCAGCGCTTACATCCCGCGTGTCGACCACGGGAGATCCCCCCTTTTCTCGGCTAAATAAATGTATTACCCCTGTAACAAGACCGACCTTGCCATTCTGAGCTTCTTCCGTCGGAGCCTGCACTCTGAGGTAGGTATTTTCCCGCAGTCTTAACAGTTTACCTTCATTAAACTTCAAACCAACCCGAGCACTCTTTGCAGTTCGCACCTCGTCCCCGTCGTGAAGTAGCGCACCCTTCTCTACGACGATCCAGATTCCAGCATTCCCGCTACGGCGAACCTCAACTGTACCCTTGAGCGAAAAAATCTTGGCGATTTCTGTGTTGTCTTGCGAAAACAAGCTAGTAGGCAGCAGAAACAAAAAATAAAGCGACGCTAGACTCCGAAAGAAACCCCTCAAAAATTTCCGGTTATCCAAAAGCAAGATCTCCAAACCGACAGAGGTATCTAGAAACATATTCATCACTTATTTTACATAAAAATATTTTACTGCTCCCAGAACGCACGCTCCTATTATAGTAATCTTCAAAAATAATAAAGTATTAAAGATTACTATAACGACTCGCGGAGGCGATTCAAAACAAACACATAGCCATCGCCGAGATGCAACTCAAAACCGCATTATTTTTGACGATGGCCATACCCTGAATTCGAGGTAAGAACAAAGGTAAGTGGTTGAAATTGCTTTAGACACGAGGCGTGCAGTGATATAAAAACACAGGCTGAAGCTTGCTACGTCCAGCATTTTATATCATGAGCAACGAAGTAGATGAAGTAATTTCGGCTTTTTGCCGCAGTTCTTACGTCGAACTCAGAGGGGTTACTAAGTACCTTAAATTAAGGATTGAATGGAGACAACTGATATTTTGTGTTTGTTCTTCGCACTGTGATCATCCTAATAGCATCATTAAGTTAACTAATACCTCATTGTTCATGGACATTGCACAAGTAAAAGCCTCGGCACAACTTTTTCTCGACAAAGCTTGGTCTGATCCAATTATAAAATCAGTCATTGACACGCTGCGAACCGGCCTTTCTACAGATCTGAAGTACCACTGCGTGGGCCATACCGAGGACGTAATCCGCGAAACGGTGTTATTCGCAACCGCAGCCCAACTCCCAGAAATCGAGATTATGCTTCTTGCAACAGCGGCGGCCTTTCACGATTCTGGCTTCTTGTTTCAACGCGACGAACATGAATCACGTGGCGCTGAATATGCCGTAAGGACGATGACTGAGAGCAGAAGATTTTCAACGCAAGATATCGAGAAAGTAAGGGGCTATATTTTAGATACGAAGCTTGTTCACTCCCAGAAGTGCAGAATTCAAATGGCCACAACACCCATGGCCGGATACCTACTTGATGCAGACCTGAGCAACTTCGGTCGTGATGATTTCCTGGAAAACAATGAATTGCAACGCCTAGAATGGAATGTAGAGCGTGAGCCATTTCTAGTCGATACATTGGCATTCGTGTCCGGTCATGAATGGATTACCCCGATCGCCCGAACCTTACGACAGGAGAAGAAAGAACAGAACATTCAAATACTTCAAAAAATAGTACAATCATTCAACTGGATACCTATAAACAATCCAAAACAACTTACTATACAAAGACTAGAATTTTTAGCCCGTCTCCCCGTGCTTCTTAATAATACTCGGGATGTCAAAAAAGTTGTACAAGTTACCTTTGAAAATGCCGTGAGAATGGTTAACGCGGAGGACGCAACAATCTTCTTGAAAGAACATCAGTCAGATGAATTGATTTTCTGGGCTATAATGGGGGCCATGAGAGAGAAGCTTCAAGGTAAAAGAATGCCCGCAAGCAAAGGCATTGTTGGGTGGGTCGTCAAAAACCAAAAATCAATAGTCGTGCCTAATACCTCAACGGATAGCAGATTTTATTCCGTAATAGATAACGAAAATTCATTTATTACAACGGGAATGTTATGCGTTCCGCTTACTGTTCGAGGAAGCGTTAAACTAGGGGCCCTGCAGATTATTAACAAGAACGATGGCACTCGGTTTTCAGAGCAAGATTTACTGTTTACCGAACAAGTAGCAAATCAGATGGCCCTCGCAATTGACAATATCCAGCTTCACGATCAACTTGTATTACGCCATAAACAGTTGGAGGCCATTGGGAAAAAGAAGAGCGAAATGTTGCGGATTCTTGCGCATGAGCTAAAGACACCTCTCTCCATAATTCATTCGGCTGCCGATATAATTGCCAGCGGAATTATCGATGATCAAGCATCTCTCGAGAGAGTGCATTGCTCGCTAACGAAGGGCGTGCATAGAATCTCTAAAGTCTCCCAACAACTAAGTAACGTAGCATCCTTGGGAGAGAAAATGCCCCTCGAATATCAGAGCATCAGAATTTCAGAAATATTGGCAACAATGGCCTCGCAGTTTTCATCGATTTTGCAACAGCGAAAACTCACACTTAAACTAATTACGTCAAAAAAAAATGATACCGTTCAATGCGATCCAACGCTGATTGAAATGGCACTTTATAACTTGATATCTAATGCGATACGGTTCACTCCAGATGGTGGAAGGATTTGGGTTGAGTCAAACGTATCATCCGGAATGGTTGTAATTTCTGTCACCGACAACGGCATTGGAATAGAGGAATCCCAGATCGCCGCTATCTTCGAAAAGTTCTATGAGGTGGGTAATGTGATGAATCATAGCTCAGGCGACTTTGAATTTAGATCAGGAGGCTTGGGTTTAGGTCTTGCCTCAGTACACGCAATACTTGAGGCACACAACGCCTCGATTCAGGTTCACAGCAAAATGGGAGAAGGCACTAGATTCACCTTTCATTTGCCAGTAATCGACTAAAACCTAAGGAGAGAATATGTATCCGATATTTGGTGTACCCCCAGAATTTGAGAAGATTGCTGCGGAGAATAAGAAACTAATCGAGAGATTTTTTTCGAGGGCAACGATTCACGGAGAACAGAAGCTGTTGGAAGCCCAGAGCGCCCTTTATGAGACCACAGGAAAAGAGGGGATGGTGTACGTGCTGAAGGAGGGCGTTATTGCACACTGCCAACAGAATCGAACCCTATACTTTTATGATGTCGGGGATCTTGTTGGTGTCCAACACGTTGCGCTTGAAGAAGACCCGTCAAAGGAGTTCGCATATCACTTAACGTCTGACTTTGCTGTGCTTGCCGATGAATACCGAATTTCAGATGTTTATAAATCATTTAGTATTGACGGTCAGGTCGAACTCTGGGAGCAGATCCTTTCAAATTACTCAGAACTACTAAATATCATTATTTTCATATCGGCTCAAACAAAACTTGACGTACATCCTGAGACCATTACGATTGAACCGGGTGAAGTGGTAATTGAGCAAGGTAGCTATGGAAGTGACGTCTATACGCTGGTAGAGGGACATCTCGAAGTAGTGGTAAACGACATAGTGGTGGGTGAGGTCATGCCTGATGAGATATTTGGCGCCATGGCTGCGTTAACCGAGACGCCCAGGTCGGCAACTGTCCGAGCAACAGAGTTGTCGGTTTTACTTAAACTTCAACGTGAAAGATTCCTTGACCTCATGAAGAGCCGACCCCTTACTGTAATGAAGATGATAGAAAATATGTCGCGAACAATAGTAGCCCTGAATCAGCGAGTGGTAGACTTAACCACAAAAAGCATCTGAAAACCAGGAGCATTTAAACAGAGATAACTGATGAGCCCAATACATTTAACCTTATCACTCATCAGAATCCCCCGGCTTTTCTTGTCGTTGTTTCTGGTGCCAGTTGCTCTTAGCCTGGTAATTGTGGGATTTCAACTCTCCCTCTCTGCGCTCTTTCTGGCGGGACAGGAACGCGGAAAAACTGATGATTTGGCAAATACCTTTTCCGCGCAGAGGAAACCAGGTTGGCTGAGAACTACCCTTCTTGGTGGGACGGTGCCCGACCATGCACAGGTTTGCTATTGGAAAACCGATAATCGCACTCAACGGCTTGTACCACTCGATCCCTCCTGCTTTCTTGAAAGATACGATGTTGTTATCGAACCAGAAATTTTGGAGACCATCCCCATTGGCAAATACCAGTCATATTTTGATGGTTCATTCAGCAAAATTCATGTCTGTGAAGGGTGCCTCACTGACCTGGTTCTATGGAAACATGAGAGTAAGACTCGGATAGATATTCGAAGTTTCTTCGCTTTGGCTCTCTTCCAAGGCATAGACATGAGTGAAGATGTACGTGCTGGATATAGAGTCGCTATTGATGCGAAAAAGGCAATAGAAGATGCCACTGGTGAACGATATCTTATCTTTACCGGCTTTCAAGAGGGAGCTCCTCTTTCCAGCGTTACGCTTACCTTCATCATTATTATTAACATATGTGGGTTAATAATTACAGCGCTATGGCTTGCAATCAAAGCTCATAGAAGAGTGCTGGACTATTTCTCTCATAGCGGAGCGTTACTTCCGCTGGTAGCGGCGTGTGGTGCCCGTTGTTTCTATTCTGCCGTATGGCTTCTAACGGTCCTGCGCGTGGTATCATTTCTGGGTGCTGCGGTGCCCATAGGCATTATCACCTTTCGCTCATTAATATCCGAAAGCGACGACTTGTTCCTTTTCCCCAATAGCCCCCTGACGATGACCTTCTGGCTTATAGCTCTCGCGAGCTGCCTTGCACTCACAACCCTTATAGCTTCGATTGCCGAATTGAAGGCGCACCACTCCCTGACGAGTTTTAAATATAAAATTCTGCCAATGCTATTGTGCATGGTTGGGGGCATCATATGGGGCCTAACATTTATATTTGAAACGGGCTACTCCCAATACATTCGGTCTTTTCTCACTGTATTGCCGATATTAGGACTTGCCCCGATAATTATGGCACCTATTTTTTCCCCACCTCTCGTCTCCTTGATCGTACATGTTGCGCTTACCGCCGCGCTCTTTCTCTTCTCGCTCGAAAAGAATGCCGAATGGTTCGCAGCACACTTGGATGACATTTAAACTCATCAAGTCAGATGGCGCCTCGTAGGAACTACCCTAGATTATTCACGAGGCGCGGGCTCGTGAATAATCTAGGGTAAAACACTTACTCAAGTTCGGTGAACTTTGTGCCGACTTGACTCTTTGAAGGGTTTAAAGGTTTACGAGGTTTTATATAATAATTATATTATGTCTCAGGATTCTGCACATATCAGTGACTACGAGCTTGTTGGACTCCGATTCACAGAAGCCATTTGGACAGCTAACCTACCGTTACTACAAGATATTCTCACTACTGGGACAGATCCTAATACGCTAACCCCGACTGGACTCCCTCCAATAGCATTGGCCTGCAAACGCGGCTCCCCTATGATAATTTCAGCTTTACTGGAACATGGAGCGGACCCGAACGTTGAATACGACGATATTGGCCCACTCATATATCTTGTGACTGATGGTTCCTGGTCCCCCTTTATGGAACAGCGCTGGGATTGTGTTAAATTACTATTACAAGCCGGAGCCGACGTTAGTCGGGTGGGGGCCAAGGATTTTACAATAATGGAGGCCGCCTGGGAAGCTGGCCATGGAGAGCCTTTAGTCCGATTGATGCTTGAAATCGAATTAAGGCCTGAGCTTCCATCTCATGAGGTGCGTTTAATCTCCGCGGTCAAACGGCGCCAAATCCGGTTGGCGCAAAGCCTGTTAGCCCTGGGAATTAGTCCGAATTGCCGCTCCAAGACGGACCAGGCAGGTGCCACACCACTCATGCTGGCCGCAGCAGGGGGCGATTTCGATATGGCGCAACTACTCTTGGCCCATGGAGCCTTGCCCAAAATGAGAACGCATAGATCGCGTCGGCAGGACTTAAGAGAACCGACCAGACGCTCTCACTTTGTTTCAGAGTCAACGGCCCTCGAATTTGCGGTAAATCGTGGTATGTATCGTGTTGTACAACTACTTCTTATATCAGCTGGTAAATCAACCGGCTCACCGAGCGATCAACGGCTGGTAGAGCTAGCGCAAAAAATGCAACGAAATGATCTGGAAACGCTATTGCATGACTATAATTATAGACCCGACTCTACACTCCGCGGGACTGTTATTCCGTTTGAATCCGCGCGATCATAACCCGGCGAAAATAAAATACGCAAAGGTCATCAGATTGTTCAAGGTCGAGGAATAAGGCTTTTTTTGCGGACGAGAGGTACTGCGGCACCTCGCACGTAGCAACCTGCTGAAACTCCCACCTTTGTTCTTATCCAAAACTAACGGTATAATTGTCCGCGCTATCAATACTTTACTAGAAACTTATAAATGACTCGATCCTCAGAACAAAATTTTTTGGCCAAATTAAAGTATCGCCTCGCTCCAACCGTCGGGTACTGTCTGATCAACACTCTAGTGAAAACTATCCTCATGAAGAGACTTGATGAATCGGGTATAGAGTGGTCCAATACCAAGCCGTGCCTGCTGGTATGCTGGCACAGTGATCTGCTCTTCATCCCGGTGGGGTTTCAGCCGGTTTCTCAAAATATGGTCAAGAACCCAGTTGTCGCGATAGCCAGCCGACACGGAGACGGAAGAATCGTCGCTCAAATTCTTGAAAAATTCGGAATTGCCGGAATATCAGGCTCGTCAAGTGATGGTGGACTGGAAGCCTTAATGAAAATGAAGACCTGCCTTCGTACGGGATACCATGTTGCAATATCCCCAGATGGGCCGCGCGGACCAGAAAAAATGCCGAAACCGGGTGTGGTACACCTTGCCTCGGCGTGTAATGCACAGATCGTTCCATTTACGATCGTATGCTCCTCCCAATGGACATTGAAAACCTGGGATAAATTCTTTATTCCTAAACCCTTTAGTCGCGCTGTTTCACTGATTGGGGCTCCGCTCGATGTTCCGCCGAACCTGAGAAAACAGGATCTGCAGCAGTACACCAGCATACTCAAAGAGCAACTTGATCGCTTGAAAGAGAAGGCAAAAGATACACTTCTGGAAAGGTAACCCTAGCCCCCGGGGATTATTCACGAAACGCGCTTCGTAAATAATCCCCGGGCTAGCTACCTCTGCTGCTGTTGCCAGAAAAAGGCGACAGCCCCCACTACAACAATCACAAAAAACACCGCTAACAGAATTTTTATCCAGCTCTTTGGATAACGACCTGCCACTTTACCCGTGACCCCATTAACAACCAACTGATAGGATTTCGCCCCATACTTGTAATGAACGATCCATACGGGTGCAAGAATATGTTTAAAAGTCTGGTCACTATAAGTACTGTCAACCGTTAAAGAGCGATACGTATCACCCGGTACCTCATTCGCGCACATCGCTCTTACTTTGTCATCCATCCTACCACGAGACTGTCCTGCGGCATCTACTAGATCTATCTGATAAAGTTCAACCGTCCAACCAGCTATGAATGAAGGATCGTACGGAACAAGCTCCTCGGTAGGAAAAGGATCAACCTCGCTAATCAATACCGGATCTACCCCTTTCGACGCAGATACGAGGACATCGTCAAAGAAATGATCAATAGAGCCATGTGCAGGTTCCCAACGGGTATGTTGCACCTGGCGAGTGCGCTGTTTACCGTCGGAGTCCGTATAACTTTCGGTTGTATAGTAATGATATCCGGCCTGAGCCTCCCAACGAGCTGAAACCGTTGCGTCAAAAGTCCAGAATGGTAAATAAAAGCCCTTCAATGTATCAGTACTGCTTACGTTCGCGCAGGTTGTTAGGAGCGAACCAGACATTTTTCAACCAATTTTTTACATAATCGCGAACATTATTTTCTGATAATTGAAGTGGCAGCAGACTTTCCGGTGTGAAGGGGGCTTTAGTGGCCTCATAAGGAACAAGTTGTGTTGATCCACAGAAATCACAACGCTGCCCTACGCGCCCCCCGGTTCAAAAACTGAGACCGCCTCACAATGTTGACATCGAACTGAGATTCGCTCTGCTTGCCAGCCACGCTTTTCATCAGGAATGTCGCGTAACGCAGCTACCAGGTCATACTCTTTTATTCCGCCGTGAGTCTCTCCCTCTGATCCATCCGGTTCTATCCCAATGGATCCGGCCTTCCGCGTATACTCAGGAGACGATGTCCCACAAAATGGACATACCAACATCTGTTTCTGCGGATTCCAGAGAGACTCACCCCCGCAGGCTGGGCAGGGATGTTTCGTTAGAGCTGTTACTTCCGTCATCCTATTTAATTCTTTAGAAACTCATCGATAGCCTGACGACTAATCCGGTATGTCGACCCAATTTTTTTACCCTTAAGACTTCCGTCTGTAAGGGCTGAAATTATGTCACCCTCACTCACACCTAACAAAGTCGCCGCCTCAGATGGGCTCACTAAATCAATCGAAGTGCTGGTTTGACCACCACCAGCCCCTCCTCCGGGCGCAGACGTGGTCGGGTTGGCGGCAGACTGGCCTAGTATTCCCCCAGGCTGACTCATCATCTGCTGTGCCATGGCAAAACCCATTGCCATCTCAGCGGCAGCGCCACCAGGACCTGCGCCTCCCCCTTCACCGAGTCCTTCTGCCATCTTAAATTTAACATACTCATTAAGATTCCCAATGGCCGCCATACTTGACCGTTGATCGATTGCCTTCTCAACCTCCGGCGGAACACTCACGTTCTCAACCACAAACGAGGTAATTTCCAACCCGTATTTTGCGCCAAGGTTAGGATTAATAATCGGCAATAACGCCTCACCCAATTCAGAATAACGGGCTGCGATATCTAAGACGGGCACCTTTGATTCTGCAACAGCATCTGAGAAGACGCTTACGATACGAGACCGCATAGTGTCGGCAAATTCTTCAAGCCTAAAATGTTCATCGGTTCCGGCAACCTCCTTGAGAAATAGCTTTGGATCAATTATTCTAAAATCATAAATACCGAATGATCTAATCCGCACAATGCCGAAATCCTGGTCACGAACCATAATAGGATTCGCCGTCCCCCAGCGATTGCCCGTAAAAAGGCGGGTGGTCACGTAGTAAATATCTGCCTTAAACGGAGATTCAAATCCATACTTCCACCCTTTCAGAGTGGTAAGGACAGGGATATTATCAGTGGTGAGCGTATACTTACCCGGATTAAACGTATCTCCAAACTGCCCTAAATACATGAACTGTGCAATTTGTGATTCACGAACAATTAGCTGTGCGCCATTCTTAACCTCTTTGTCCTCGTCGGGCCACCGAAAGGACAGCGTATCACGAGTATCATCATTCCACTCAATGATCTCAATCAATTCTCCGCGAATGAAATTCAGGATTCCCATTATATACCTTCTCCGGTCTATGGTTAATAATAATTGCGCGTCACTATAGTACGAGAAATCTCGTAACATACGCAAGATCGATGGACAGCTCATAAAAATCGAAATCCGAGTAACCTGAGTTCGACGTAAGAGCAATAAGGTCAGTAATAAAGGAGCCTCTTAGATGCTCGCATACTCGGGCGCCTGCGTAATTTCAAGAAAGGCTTGCTCAAGGTCATCGTGTTCTACGTTGGTCATTGCCTTCAATTCCTGCATCGTCCCTTCCGCGATTATCGCGCCATTTTGAATAATCGCGAGCCGGTCACATACTTCCTGGGCTACATTAAGAGAATGAGTCGAGAGAAATATAGTCAAACCCCTATCTCGATATTCGCGAAACTTTGCCTTCAACAGCTTAGCCCCATGAGGATCTAGTCCCACCATCGGCTCATCGACAACCAAAAGCCGGGGATCGTGCAGCAAGGCAACGCAGGTTGCAAGCCGCTGCTTCATACCGTGCGAAAAACTCTCTATAAGTTGAAACTGCTTTTCGATTAACCCATATTCTTCGAGAAGTTCATCAATCCGCGCGTTTACCTTCTTTTCGGGAAGATCATAGAGCGCCGCAACATATTCCAACATTTCTCTTGCCCGGAGCTTTCCATATAAATGGGGCCGGTCTGGAATATATCCCGTGATTCGCTTGGCCTCCGCCGGGTTACGTACGATGTCGTAGCCATCAATAGTTATCGTACCGGAGGTCGGTAGGATAATTCCGGTAATCATTCGAAGAGTGCTGGTCTTGCCTGCTCCATTTATCCCCAGAAATCCAAATATCTCACCCTTGTCGATAGAGAGATTGATATCATTTACGGCGTAGAAGTTGCCGTAGTTCTTCGACAAGTTTTTAAGTGTTAACATGCTCACCAGGTACACTCCACGAACCACTAAATGGATCTCAACACCGGGGACCGGGGGCAACACACTGCTCTCCCGTACGGCGTACCCTTAGGATGACTGAAACGTTGAAATTCGATTTGCTCAAAATCGCGATTTCTTAAGTAATCACAAAAACAGAGTTAGGAACGCCGTTCGGAAATCTTCGGTGTCGAGGATTACAGTTCTTATCCGAAACTCAGGTTATCTGGCACATAAACTGCATGACAATGCGAACGTATCCGAAATTCTGGCACAAGGATTTCGTTTTTAGTGGGGCTCGTATATTGTGAAAGAAAACAGGTCCAGGCTAGGTCAAGCTCCGGCACTAATCCGTGTGCTTGTTGGCATCTTGATTTTGAGCGGATTGTCCCCGGCTGAGAACTCCCAGCTGCCATCCTTGAGCCCACAACCAAACTCTGTCCCCACACCAAGACTGCTAACCTCAAGAAGAAAAATTCCTGCGCGCTGTAATGACAAACTAGATAACGACAGGGATGGCCTTATTGACTATCCCAAGGACCCCGAGTGTCGAAACCGTAGGGACAACTCCGAACGAGCCAGTACCAGCACAACATACGTTACACCGACTCCACCTCCAGCCCTGGCAAAGGTGCCTCCAGAATTAGGAAGCAATGCTAGCCTTCAAGGGCGACGCCCTTTTCCCGACGACAATGCCTGGAATCAGGATATTTCTGGTGAACCGGTGGATCCAAATTCTGAGACGTTAATAGCCAGCATGGGAGCGGATACCAATCTTCACCCCGATTTCGGCACCGTCTGGGAGGGAGCTCCGATTGGTATACCCTACGTTGTGGTCAGTAGTGATCAAGCAAAGTCGACAGTCCTGTTTAACTATACCGATGAGAGCGACCCGGGACCCTACCCGATTCCAGCCAATCCTCCCATCGAAGGAGGAGAACAAAGTCAAGGAGACCGACACGTAATCATTTTAGATCGGGACAATTGGCTACTTTACGAATTATATAATTTTCAGCAAATGGGCACCCGCTACCAAGCTGGATCAGGGGCTATCTTCGATCTAAACTCCAACTCTTTACGTCCGGAAGGATGGACATCGGCAGATGCTGCCGGCCTTCCGATCTTTCCGGGTCTTGTTCGATATGACGAGGCAGTCGAAAAGGGATCAATCGAACACGCTCTCAGATTCACTGTACAGCGAACACAACGTGCTTACGTTTCTCCAGCCCGGCACTACGCCAGCACGAACACAAGCCCAAACCTGCCACCGATGGGTTGCCGAGTCCGACTTAAGTCCAGCTTTGACCATACGTCCTTTCCAGCCCCGGTACAGGTAATTCTGATTGCGCTCAAGAAGTACGGTATGATACTAGCCGACAACGGATCCAACTGGTTCATCTCAGGAGCTCCTGACTCCCGCTGGAATGACGACCAACTTGCAACTCTGCGTCAGGTAAAAGGAAAAGACTTCGAGGTTATAAAAATGGGACCACTTACAACGAAATAACCTGAGTTCGACGTAAGAACAAAGGTAAATGGTTGAAATTGCTTTAGACACGAGGCGTGCAGTGATATAAAAGCGCAGGCTGAAGCTTGCTACGTCTCGAGCATTTTATATCATGAGCAACGAAGTGGATGAAGTAATTTCAGCCATTTACCGCAGTTCTTACGTCGAACTCAGGTAAATAGTCTCATCCGCAAAATTATCCATCACTCGATTCTTTAAGAGCGCCTGCATACGCGAAAGAAACTCTTGTCGAGGTATAGTCAGCTGCTCCTTAACACAGTATCGACGAAGCGTTACGGTCCCGTGTTCTTGCTCTTTTGCACCGAGAATCAGAATATTTGGAATCTTACTGGTAACTGCGTGCCGAACCTTTTTATTAAACGAATGAGAGCTCGTATCAACCTCCACTCGCATCAGCTCTTGTAGCAACTCATCCCGAATCGAACAGGCGTACTCAATGTTATTTTCTGATACCGGAACAATCCGTACCTGTTCAGGCGCCATCCAGGTTGGAAATGCCCCGCCAAAGTGCTCGATCAAAAAGGCAATTGTGCGCTCATGGGTTCCAAGTGGCGCTCGGTGTACCACAAATACCGGATGCTCGTGCCCATCCTCACCCACATACTTGAGGTCAAAGTTTATAGCCTGTCCGAAATCGAGCTGCGTCGTGCTGATACTCTCTTCCCTTCCGAGCAATGTAGTCGCCTGAAAATCTATCTTAGGGCCATAAAACGCGGCTTCACCTGGCCCTTCAAAGAACTCAATACCGCTTTCTTCAATAACTTCCCTGGTAATGCGTTCAGAAAGTTCCCACATCGCCGGGTTATTGATAAACTTTTCAGAGTTCAACGGGTCGTGCGTGGAGTAGCGGACCCTGATCCGATCAAAGCGAAATTTCT
>JBIIDM010000189.1:0-6605 GCA_044238365.1 Bdellovibrionota bacterium
AGAGGATAGCTAGCTACTTGATTTTACAAGTTATATCGGATAGAAAAAGCCCGCTATAAAAGTGCGGAATGTAGGCTATAAGAATAAAAACGGTTCTAGGATATGAGAATATACTTAGCTTGTACGAAATTTTACGTCAACTATCTTACTGAAAATATTAGTTATATTATGCCTATTTGATTTAATAAAAACTCGAAACTCAAGTTGCGAGTATATCTGTACGTTAAATATTGATATCACTGTTAGGTTTGGAGTGGCTTATGAAATTGTGTAAATCAAAAAAGAACTCTTTACATTTTGTTTCAAGGTTCACCCCAATTCAAGTAGTCAAGTTTCTCAGCATTTTTAATAGACGACTCGAATTATTGGTGTTGGCTGCGTTGTGTTGCTTACCAACGGTAGCTTTGCAAGCCCAATACGACACAGATGGCAATGGCTATGCTGAGGTACTATCTGTTTATCGTGATGAGAATAATAGTCTAATTTGGAGCCTGGCGGATTTGTCCCAAAGTGGTGAGGTGCAGGTGGTTGAGGTTAGTTTCGGAGAAGCACAAAGCTATCCGCTGCCGGGGTACTATTTAACTGAGAATCGTGCGCATTTAGCGGTATTGCGCGAACTCAGTGATCGGTACGAGTTGGAGCTGCAGACGGGAGAGCGTCGTAATTTGGCCGCTATGCGCCCTGATAAATTTCCTGTTAGCGTGTTGACAGGAAGGTTGGATCGGGATGACTTTACTGATATTGCCATCATCAAGCAGCGTAGTCCGCATCGCTTTGTTTGGAATGTATATCATAATCCGTTTCAGTCCAATGAACGTCGACGACGTCGTTTTGGGTCGGGTGAGGAGGAGCCGTTGTTGGCGCACAGTGTGCGTGCCAATCGAGAGATGATAGCAGGTTATCTGCCAATACGTGGCCAACGTAGCGCGCGCATTCGATTTCAGAGGCACAAGAAGGTGCTGAGGTTTGAGCGCACCGCTCCAGGTTTGGTGGATTTCTCTCTTATTCCGTTGAGTTTGCTCAGCGGTTACTATTTTAATTCGGCACATTTTTCAGATCAAGGACGCTATATTGGACAAATTGGTGATACTACGCGATATCCTGCGGCTCTAAGTATTTTGCCTGGCTACTATCGGCCTAATCAAACGGACCCTGAAATTAATTTAAGTCAGATTCCGGCTGCTGCTACCGGTAGTAATGGTCTCTGTGAAATGCACCTAGGCAAGGACGCGTCTGTTAACTTTACGTGTGGGCTTTTACTACAGCAAGCAGTGCAGGCCAAGAACGAACTGAATCGGCAGCACCATAAGAATTCCTCCGTTGAAGCTTGGGAAAACAAAGCTGTGGCGATTCTCCCATTAATAGCCACCGCAACGCAATTGCCCCTGCCCACGCAAGCTCCGACGGTTACCTTAGTACCTACTGCAGAATGGTTTGTAAACGCTACATTGACTGTTACTCCCGCGTCCCTAACTGCAACGCCTACTAGTACTGGTCCAGAAGCTGCAACGGCGACCATGAGTCCTACTAACACATCTACTCCAACACAAACTCCAGTTCCATGGGAGATAATATCATTTAGGAGCAGACAATACGCTATTGATAATGGCGCTCTCTACAATTGGACTGGAAACTTGAAGGGAGAAAAAGTAACTCAGGGAGAGTTGTTGCCTTTTATGAATGAATTTCCCTTCAGCGGTGGTAAAGGTACTAATGTTGATCCCTATAAGATTCAGTTGTGCATACAATTACAAAAGATAGGTGAAAACCTAAGTGCTTACTATGAGGTTATTACAAATATTGATTGTTCAGGCTCCAGTACATGGAACGCAGGGAATGGGTTTACTCCAGTTGGCACGGCTGCCAATCCGTTTAATGGTTCGATTGTTAATTTAGGAGAATATCAGATTCAAGGTTTAACAATAAATCGGATTTCAGAAGACTATGTGGGCTTATTTGGCTCTGTTTCTAATGGTAGAATTAGCGAATTGGAGTTAGTTAATTCACACATAAGCGGTGGTGGATATGTGGGTATAGTAGCTGGGCATGTGGGAAGTGGCGGGCTCGTAGACGGCACTTCTGCTCAGGGAGAGGTCACAGGGACGTGGTGTTCGGGTGGATTGGTTGGTTTGAGTAATAATGGTGGGCTAATTACAGGTAGTTGGGCTAATGCTGTTGTTGTTGGGGATAGTGGTACCGGTGTTTTATTGGGATGCCATGACGTTGGCGCAAAAGTTTTAAAAAGTTGGAGTAAGGGATCAGTGACGGGTAGAGACTGGACGGGAGGGTTAGTAGGAGGCATGTGGGGTGGCGCTCTTGTTGAAAATTCTTTTTCTCACGCTACTGTTAGTGGCACAGGAACACGTGTAGGGGGGTTGATTGGTTGGGCGAGTATTAGCTCAGTATTCAACTCTTATTCTTCTGGACCGATTAGTGGTGGTACGCTAGTGGGAGGTCTTGTTGGCTATTCGTGGGGATCGGCGATTATCGCAAGTTTTTGGGATACTGAAAGCTCGGGAGTTTCGGTCAGTAGTTGGGCGACAGCCTTAACAGCAGCTGGTGCGCGTAATTCTAGTTCATATACTGGGTGGAACTTTGTCGAAATCTGGGATATCTCTCCTAATCAGAATAGTGGATATCCTTTTCTTAGATATCCCTAAATGACCCAAGTCCATTTTGGGAAATTTAGCACAATGTTCCGTCTATAGCTCTCTCAAAGATAGCTCCCGTATTGGATTTCCAATCTCGAGCTTCCTTGTCGTTGCTTGAGAACTCTCCCCCCTTTTCAAAGAAGATGAATTCATTAACTCCGTTTCACTCGACCCTCTACTTTTTCGACATTGTAAAGATGCCCAAAATTTATCGATTCTGACTTGATTTGTAATTGCTCATTAATCCGGGGCAAATCGGCTCGTGTTTATATTCTAGAATCTTTGCTTTAATCACCTCGGCACTTCGACGAAGCAACTCGCGCTCCTGGTTGCTGAGTTTAATCGGCAGCACGCCTGCATCGCCATCCTCACCAATAATATGCGGTAGCGAAAGCGTGACATCCTTTACTCCTTCCACGTCTTCGTTATGAGTGCATACTGTCAAAATTGATCGACTTCCAGAGTTTATAATATCAATAATTTTTGCTATTGCTGCTCCGATTCCGTAATAGGTTGATCCTTTGCCTTCAATAATATGATAGGCTGCATCTCTAACGCCCTTATGAAATGACGTTCTGACGCTTTCATCGAACAAGATCCCCCGTGCACGACAGAATTCCTCAATTGGCACCCCACTAATGTCTACATTAGACCAATTTAATACCTCCGAATCACCGTGCTCTCCGACAACATAGGCGTGAATATTACGAGGATCGATATTCGTGTATGAACCAAGCAAATGTCTAAAACGTGCTGTATCAAGTGTCGTTCCACTTCCAATCACACGCGTAGTTGCGATACCATACTCACTGGCAATCCGGGCACAAATGTGGGTAATGACATCCACGGGGTTGGTAGCAATCAAAAAAATTGGATTAGGATTGAATTTAACAACATTTGAGATTATATCTCGCATTATGCTGGCATTTCTCTCCATCAGCATCATGCGAGTCTCACCTGGCTTTTGATTCGCACCAGCAGCCACGACGACAACTTTGGCATCGCTTAAGTCATTGTAACTCCCGGCCTCGATCGAAACGGAATTGCCGAATGGCACCGCGTGGGCAATATCATAAGCCTCTGCTGAAGCCCGTTTCATATTACTGTCGATAAGAACAATTTTGCTTGCAGACTTTCGCATCATAATGGCGAAGGCAGACGTAGCGCCAACAAGCCCACTTCCTACAATTCCGACTTTCATTTTGGACCTTATTGAATCACTAAACTGGATGTAAGGATAACTGCGATTAAAATAAACATAAAATGAAGGTACACCTTTACTAACGGGTGGTCAATCTACAGAAGCAGCTTCCTTCGGTGGTGCGGCTTCGTGAATAATTCGGGTTAGGGAACTCTACCCATCTTGGTTTATTTTTGATAGGGTTTTGCTCTTTCTTCAGGGATGGATTTTTCGAATGCGACCTTATACCAGTTTTCTTCTACTTCTCAGTATTTTATACCTTTGTGCCGGCTGTAGTGTCTCTGGCACTCACGCAAATTCGACGGGGTACGTACTCGGCGTTTCGGACGGGGATACAGTAAAAGTCTTACGCGAAGAACGAATTGAGAAAATTCGGCTGCGGGGTATTGATTGTCCGGAGAAAAACCAACCATTTGGACCCCAGGCAAAACAAATGACCGAGGATTTGGCCTACGGAAAGACCGTAGGCGTTTCTATTGCAGCGAAGGACCGATATGGAAGAAGTATCGGGGATCTAACACTTCCCGACGGGCGGGTTCTTAGTCAACTGCTTGTGGCTCGGGGTCTGTGCTGGTGGTATCGGCAATATGCTGGCAATGACAATGAACTTCGACTCCTTGAGACAAAGGCCAAATCCGCCGGAATCGGGCTGTGGAGCGGACAGACGCCTGTACCGCCTTGGATTTTTCGAAAGCAACAAAATGCCAAGGGCGGTCAGGGCGCAGAGTCCCCAATGATCAAATTAAGCCAAAATGGAGTATGTCACCTTCCTGGTTCCAGGGATTACCTCAAGACTCGTCGATTTAGGGCGATAAAGAACCTCGCTGATTGCCTGACACTGGGTGGGCGAGTGCCCAAGGTAAACTGATTTTAAAATACCTCAGGGATGCTTCACACTCTTTAGTTTGAAGTCTTATCGGGCATCCTGGCTGCACCGAATGACAATTAGTATTCCTACGAGTTGCCCCTAGATTCGAATCTTCCAGCTATAGAATTTGTATCAACATCTAGATCGGTAGCGAATCGTAAGGCAAGTGCTGTGTGCGCCTATCTGAGTAGTAGACGACTTGGTTCCCTTTGTTCATTAACGCCCAGATGTAAACCTTTTTAAGGGTTATTGGTAATAAGCTTTATTTTCTGTTTTTGGAGTTTGGTATGGCAGGATTGTCGTCGAAGGCCATTGGTGTAGAAACGCTAAATAACCAAGATAAACTAGATGAACCATCATTCCCAGGGACTGACTTGATCTCATCTGCACGTGAGATTAGCAATAGGCCAGTTAGTAGGGACGATGTTGTCAGTGCAAAGGATGCAATTAAGATATTGCTGACGAGCAACTCCTCCTACCTGGCGCAGTCTGGATTCACTGAGTCTCAGAAACTGTTGAAATGGCTCAATTCGGACAGCCAAGTGATGTCGCCGGAAGCGGAAAGATATATTAAGGCAATGACTGGCTCAAAGGAGTTCAATCAAAGTGATTTGGAGGTGCTGGCATATAAGGCTTCTCAGCTCGAAAAGTTTTATCCAAAGGCAAGTGATTCGATTCGAAAGTATTATGAAGAACACTATGAGGGAAAGGTAGCAGTACAGAAAGGTAAGGGTTCCTATGTTGTTATGACTGAACCGGATTACCGTGAGAGTATAAAGCCCAAGAGCGAAAAGATACTTGAGCTGGCAGATAGATTTGAAGATAACGTCAAGGAGTATCTTACGAGGGAGCGCAAAGATGCCGTGAAAACAGCGGGCATGACTAATTTCCTCGGAACAATCGAGCTCGACGTGGCAATTATTACCGCGCAAAATAGAATTGAGAAAATCGACAAGTTATTACGCCGGTTAGACGGCATTGGTGACGAAACGGACCCCCGGAAGGCCGAAAAGCGGGTGGTGGCAATTGCTCATGAATTGAATAAAATTGACCCTGGATTCGGGTTTACCGGAAAAAGCATAGATGAACTTATGAAAAATCAGCTATTCAGAGTTCTGTTTGCAAAATAGCAATACGTAGCAGTCGCTATACGCAGTGCCTGAGCAACAAGGGAGGCTATGTGTCATACCACATTTTCTCCCTTTTCATTTCGTGAGTGTTAACACCGACCGAAAAGCGCTATCCGGCCGCTTCGAATTTTTTTTGGGTCCGACAACACGGACCGCAGGCCAAAAGAGGCGATTGGGGCGTAGAGAGAGAAGTCCGGATAGGTACTAAGTACCTAAGCAATTCCTGTATGCGCCCCCAAACAATTTGACATCCCCCTTAGGCCAGGGGTAGACTTCGCGCCAAGTTAGGTTTTATTACTCCTGTGTACGTGAAGCACCAGGATCACAACAATGAACAGAAATATTTCTTTTCTTAAGGTAGTAGTACGGCTACTTGCAACTATTTGGAACAGTTTGTTCACCTTTTTGGTCTTGCTTGGCGTGACGCTTTTGGCGGTCGATTTTGCCACTGCAGGAAGAGGGTTTCTCCTTACTGTGG
Source organism: Bdellovibrionota bacterium (assembly GCA_044238365.1). Classification (GTDB taxonomy): domain Bacteria; phylum Bdellovibrionota_C; class UBA2361; order UBA2361; family JBIIDM01; genus JBIIDM01. The sequence continues at coordinate 6,329 of JBIIDM010000189.1, forward strand.
AGGAACTTGAAATAGTTGCAATTTTCATCATAATCTCGCTGGTTGGATCACCTCTGCTCGTAGTTTTTTACGATCTTGAAAGGGTTACTGCAGATAATGACGCCGACCTGCTAGATATTTACTCCAAGCCAGAATTTTGGGCGCTCTTTAGTAATTACTCATTAACCCGGGGCAAGTCCGCTTATGAGGCTTGAGCTGCAGTTTTTCGAATTAGCGAGTGCAATGGTGGAATCTGTCCAAGATTTCCCAGGCGGTCGAGCAGGTAACTCCAGAAGGA
>JBIIDM010000190.1:0-6587 GCA_044238365.1 Bdellovibrionota bacterium
TTTTTTCAAATTGAAAGACCTGATGGCACTCAAGCCTACTCTCGGGCCGGTTCCTTTCAGTTGGATCTTCAGGGGAACGTGGTAACTGGCGACGGGTATCGAGTGCTGCCGGGAATTGCAGTGCCTACAAATGCTTTGGCGGTAACCATTGGGCAAGACGGAACTGTAAGCGCACGTATTCCTGATACGGCACAGGCGCAGATTTTAGGGCAATTGACCGCTGTTCGATTTCCTAACAATGGGGGCCTTCGAGCAGTTGGACGAAACCTGTATGAGGAGACGAGCAGTTCGGGAACGCCGGTGCAGGGGATCTTTTCGCAGCAGGGATTTGGCACTCTTCAACAAGGGTTCCTGGAGAGTAGCAACGTGAGTGTTGTGGAACAGGTTGTGAATATGATAACCGCACAACGGGCCTACGAGGCAAATTCAAAGGGGATACAGACGGCTGACGATATGCTTCAACAGGCAATAAATCTAAAACGTTAATGGGGTAGTCTCGTGAAGATCATACTATCAGCAACATTGTTCCTTTGGGTCCTACTGTTTGCTACGGTCAGTGCCGAGCAGCGCGGAATTGTTTTGAGAGGAAGAGAGTCCATTTGGATGTCGAAGCGGGATGTGACGCTTGCCGATCTGATGGAGGTTGAAGTCAGCCCTGAGAGTGACAGCGAGGCAGTCATAGCTCTTGGAAAGATAAAGGTTATGGAGAGTCCAAAGCCCGGAGCTTCAATAGAGATAGCTGGTACTCATTTATTAGAATTACTCAGGGGCTCAGGAGTCAATCTTGAAAAAGTACGTTATGTAATACCTCGCAGGATAAAACTAAATCGCAGCTCACAAGCGCTTCAGGAGACCGAAATATCAAAGCTCATAGACAAATATCTGTTGCAGCATGAGCCAGAGAGTACCCTGCAGAGAATCGTCATGCCGACTATGAGCGAGGTCTATACCGGAAAGGTAAGATACATTCTTAGGACACCAGAGGACCAAGGGGCTGGAAAGTTGAGATTTCCGGTAGAAATTGAGTCACAGGACGGTGAGAAAATTAGAGTTACGATTGATGGTTATATCACTCGATTTAAGGAGGTTCCCGTTGCAAGGCATCCTGTAAAACGTGGGGACGTTCTCGGTGACAATGACATAGTAAGGGCGCGCATAAGTCTCACTCAGATACCTGATGATCTTATTCTTGAGCCAACGGATTTGAGTGGAATGGAGGTCGGCCGAGCGGTAGGAGAAGGTCAATTCTTTCAGAAACGTTTTTTAAAAATAGCACCATTGGTTCAGACAGGTTCGGCTGTTTCAATCCAGTATACAAAGGGCTTATTACAAGCAACAGCATCCGGCACGGTTCTTGATGATGGACCACACGGATCCATCGTGCGTGTCAGAAATGATGCTTCAAGAAAGATTCTTAAGGGGCGTGTGGTAAGTGAAGGGGTTGTGGAGGTAGGACAATGAAGTCTTTCAGAGACAAGCTGAGTCGATATGGTAGCATATCGTGGATTGTTATTTCACTTGCCATTACTAGCGGCTGTGCCCAGAAAGTACATCCTCCCAAAGTAGTTCCGTCACTTGATTATGCAGATTCGGTTCGTTCAGAGCCCCCCACTGTTCGCTGGGTGGACGGCGTTGCTGAATCAGATAGCCATCCATTTGCAAAAGAGGAACGGCCAATCAGTGAAGATATGGCAAATATTCGCGCTGGAATTGATTTTAGAGAGAGTGGCCATTCGCCCTCATTGTGGCGTGAGAGTAGTGGAAAGGGGGGGATATTCCATGATTTTCGTGCCTGGAAACCAATGGATCTTATAACTATCGTTGTATTGGAAATTAGTGAAGGCAAGAAACAGGCTGATACAAACGTTAAGAACACAAATAGTGTAGTAGCTGCTATAAGTAAATTCTTGGGATTTGAAACGGTAATTGCAAATAATATCAGCGAAGTTGATCCGACCGCTCTGATTGAGGCATCTACCGACAGTCAGTTCAGGGGACAGGGAGAAACAGTAAGAAAAGGAACGTTAAAGGGAACCATTTCTGCAATGGTATTAGAGGTGCTCCCCTCTGGTGTTCTTCGTATTGAAGGAAAGAAAATAATTTCGGTAAATAACGAAGAACAGGTTATGGTGATATCGGGTTTGGTTCGTGTTAGAGACATTGACTCATTTAATGCGGTTAAGTCAAGTCAGATTGCAAACCTACGAATAGATTATTTTGGAAACGGCGTCGTGAATGACGTACAGAGTCCTGGATTCCTGAGTCAGATTTTAAATATTGTCTGGCCGTTTTAGTGGAATTTTGTATGACACATCACATAGGATGCTGGAAGAAAATATCAATGACACTCTTTTTGGGTGCTGTGGTATTAGGGTTGATGCCTCCGTTTGCTGATGCTACCCGGATCAAGGATATAGCAGATGTGGAAGGTGTCAGAGGTAACCAGTTACTTGGGTATGGAATCGTTATTGGATTGAATGGTACGGGAGATGGTAACAATGTTGAATTTACAACGAAGAGTCTTTCTAACATGTTAGAGAACATGGGAATCAGGGTCGATCCCGCAAAGATCAACGTAAAGAATGTTGCCGCTGTGCTTGTCACTGCTGAGTTGCCCGCCTTTGTGCGACCGGGCGCAAAAATCGATGTAACGTTGTCGTCAATGGGCGATGCCAAGAGCCTATCCGGCGGCACCTTAATCTTTACCCCACTGCGTGGTGCGGACGGAAACGTGTACGCTGTAGCCCAAGGCCCGATTAGCGTTGGAGGATTCTCCATAGTCGGAGATACAGATTCGGCTACAAAGAATCATCCCACAGTCGGCGTGATTTCAGAGGGAGCTGTAGTAGAGCGTAAGATTCCGTTTGACCTTTTTCGTTCAGAGCAGATTCGAATCGTATTAAGGTCTCCCGATTTCACAACCATGACACGGATGGTTCAGAGCATCAATGCTGAGTTTGGATTACCATTGGCGCATTCGTTAGACTCTGCATCTTTGGAGATACCCCTGTCTGATCAGTTAAAAACTAACCCCGTTGAATTCCTTGCTCGTCTCGAGCAGGTGCAGGTTATACAGGATCTTGGGGCAAAGGTGGTAGTGAGCGAACGTTCGGGGACCGTTGTTATTGGTGAGGCGGTACGGGTAAGTACTGTAGCCTTGGCCCATGGGAATTTAAGCATCTCAATTAAGACAGATAACCAGGTTTCACAACCGGGGGCTCTTTCACCGGGAGGACAAACAGCCGCAATTTCAAACACAGATGTAGATGTCTCTGAAGACGTCAAGAGATTAAGTATTGTAAGTGGCGAGGTAACCCTCGGGGAGGTGGTAAGTGCGCTAAACGCCCTTGGTGCAACCCCGAGAGACTTGGTTTCAATATTTACGGCATTGAAGCGGTCTGGGGCACTCCATGCTGAGTTGATAATAATGTAGTATCGTAGTGGGTGAGAAGAGGATATAATTTAGCTTATGGACGGTATAAAAGATGTTAATAACCGAAGAATGGATCCGGCGAGTTTAAATGGTAAAATTGTCTCTGATCCCATTGTTACAGGGGGTGGGGGTGCTCGGGCTAGTCAAGGAGTGAAAACAGCGGAGGATGCGGCAAAGGATTTTGAATCACTGCTTTTGAAACAAATGTTGTCCGAGATGTGGCAAACCATTCCCAAGGAGGGCATTTTGGAGGGCGGAAGGGCTGAGGAAATGTATTATGATATGTTTCATGAGAGTATAGCAGATTCGATAGCAGAGAATGGTGGTATAGGTATAAAGAAAGAACTGCTTGAGGATATGAAGCGCCAGGAACGAAAGGGAAAGTAAAGAAGGTTTTAGAGGTAGAGGATTGATCCGATGAGAATTAGGAGTCCATAGAGGATAAATTTTATGAAAGCTAATAGTGCAATAAACACGGAGTCTCTTGGGGTCGTAGATAGTAAAGTAAATAAAAATATTTCTGGGACGGCTTTAAAGAAGGATGATAAAAGCAAAAGTGCTGAGGCAAGTGGTCAGGAGGTGCAGGGAACCGATGCCGTAAACGTTCAGGTTTCAAACACTCTATTAGATCATTTGTCGATGGATGAGCTGGCGAATGAACGTGAAAAAAAATTGGCCGAGATACGTAAGCAAGTCCAGTCAGGAGAGTATTTCGCCTCACGGTCGGTTACCGATATCGCGCAGATTCTTGAGAGGAGAATGGGGGACGAAATTGAGATAACTAAAATATTCACCAAAGATGAAGAGGATTGATGGCAACGAAGGTTGAGAGTATTAAGGGTTTGCTTACCTTATTGGATAACGAAGAACGGTTGTATAAAAAGTTGGTTGAGTTAACGGATCAAGAGAGGACTTTGATTGAGAAGTTTAAACCAACTGATCTGATACTGGCTTCTGAAACAAGGGACCAGGTAATCGAGGAAATCGCAAAGTCAGTAGCTCGGCGACGTGAGGCTGAAGATCGATTTCTTGCATCCCGAGGAGGAGAGCCGGGTGAGAATTGTACGCTTACAGATATTGTTCGAGGGTACTGTACCAGCGACGAGAAGCAGGTTATGGAGCAGCGAATAATGAATTTCCGAGAGATTGTCGGGCGTGCGAGGAGAAAAGCAAGTGAATTGGGAAGGTTGGTATCGTGGGCAATGGCAACTCTTGGCGGTAGTGCTGCGATTGTTCGTTCAGCCGGGCAGGATGAGGTCAACGGGTACACGCGCAAGGGAAGCGAGGTTAAGAAGTACCATTCAAAGTATGGTAAGAATTTAAATACGTTGAAAGAGATTTGATCAAAAGAGATGTACTGGGATCTGGGGTCGATTGTAAACCTGCACTCGAAATTCGAGTAGCGCGTGACCGTTTTATTTACTTGCCGGGTTTAAAGCTGCGGAGCTTCGTTTGTAAATAATCCATCCAGAACAATATGGTTTAGTTCAACAATTCAATTGCTTATCCGAATTGTCTCGCTCTTCTTTGAATTTTTTACCACATGTATCTTCAGAGGGTTAAATTTTATGTCGACATCCAATAAGTCGACGTGAAAACCGAGAGATAATGAGTTTAGGTGGGGTGATGTCTGTGTCGGAACAATTCTTCGTTTCTTCTAACGAAAATGTGTCGAGCCGTGGGGCAAACGTGGCTACTATGATAACAAAGCTATGCCTTGCTGATCTGTCCACAGGTACAGAGGGAACTGCAAACGTGTTTGAGGGAAGTGTTATCCCTGTAGGCCGTGATCCGGAATCCGGAGTTTGTGTACTGGAGGAGGGTATCTCCCGCCGCCATGGTCGCTTTTTTCGTGGCGGAAGCCATTGGTTTTACCATGATATTGGTAGTTTAAATGGGTCCTTTCTTAATGGTTTAAAGTTGGATGCTGGAGTCCGTTATCTTGTGCGGGATGGGGACATTTTACAGCTAGCTGATATTTGTCTAAGGGTTAGAGAGTCGACCGAAGCAGGGCTCGTAGGACAAAAAGCCAAACGGCTGCGCTCGAAAGGGGTAGTCATTGTGCTTAATGATGATGAACTTGTGGGCGAATTTGAAGCTGTCGGAGATGGAACGGTATGTATCTTTGGAGGCACAGGGTCCAATTTTCGTTTGGATGGCGACAACTCTTCATTTCCGACACTTGTTATAGAGATGGTTGATCGAGAGGCTTTTGCCTATCGGGTCACTGAAGAATTCCAACCAGAAAAATTTGGCCGCGAGATTGTCGGAAGGACAAGGATTGAGCATAGGGCAGTCTTGAACGTTGGCAGATACACGGTGATTTACGAAGCTCCTCTTAAGGATTCTGATGATGAAACTGAGCGTGATGCGTTAAATTGGATAAGCAAAAAATCAAAAAGATCTACTCCGGTGCAGTTGGTCGAACTTCGTCCGCAGGTAGCTGCACGAGGTTCGGGTGGTTTAGGTTCAGGAGTATCCCCACTATCTGAGACTGATATCTTCGATGATATAACTGCAAATACCGCACTAATTAAGTCATCGCGGGCAATGGCCTTGGTAACAAATGCCGTAACGTCGTCAGCTAGTTTGTCGAAATCCTCAACTGGGAGCTATTCGCGGCGTGAGAGCGAGCAAAGTCTAGAACGACAACGACGGGCGACAAGACTAGTGATTGAACAGATTTGGGATACTATGTTCGTGATATCAGGCGTATTGGGTTTATTTATAATAATTTTTAGTGTTGGACTATTAGTCCTGCTGTTGAAGGGATATAATCTGCAGGTTCTATTAGGTATGTAAGCGTCCATCAGGTTGTCCAATCTCTTTGTCAAAAGCCTTATTTTGCTCCTTGCGACGTACAGTAGTACTTCTCATGCGCAAAATGAATTTTTCCTCGACCTTGAACAAGCTGATGGACGCTTACTTCTAAAGGGTTCGGTTCGCGCAGGCTAGGGTTCGCGCAGTTGGGTGAGGTCGAGGAAAGAGGTAATTTCGCGAATGAGACGTGGTACTCCACGTCGCAGTGTGCGCTGGGCATGTTATTGACGTGTGTGGTGAAAGTCCACTCTACGCCCGATGGCGGGAAGTAGAACCGATGTGGCAAGAGCAGTATTGTGAAATATTGTTTGGTGGAAGCCTATAGGGAAATGCG
>JBIIDM010000191.1:0-6574 GCA_044238365.1 Bdellovibrionota bacterium
TTCTCAAAAATAATGCGGTATTGAAATTCTAAGGAATTTTTGAGAATTACTATAAGTGCTTGCTTTGACTCGCCTCCGCGAGTCGATAGTGTTTCTCAAATGTTGAATCAAAACCGCATTATTTTTTTTGAGAAACACTATAATATGAACCTCCTTTCTTTTAATCGTTTGGGTATAAAAAAAGAACAGCCGGTAGGGGCGAAAGTATTAATTAAGGAAGTGAAAGGGTAAGTTGGTTATGGCGGTAAAAAAGGGAAGTGCGAAGAAGTCTGTGGCTTCCAAGGATCCTAAAAAGGAAGCGATTTATAAGGCGCTTACAGAACTAGTAGAGCAGAATGGGTTTACGGTTCGTCGTGAAAAGCTGAAGCGAGGGCTTGGATGGAAGGTATATAGTGGGGTTTGTCGTTCTGACGATAAACTTATTATTTTCGTAGACCAACGCCTTTCGCAAGATGAGCAGATTAGTTTTCTGCAGGAGCGTGTAAGAGCCATGGGATTGGACGCGAGTTTCACCTAAGAAGTGTCGTTTAGTAGGGACGTTGCGCGCTAAGATATGCGCATGCGTTTCTTATTATGACTTTTTGAGGCGGAATAGGTAGAAATTGCTCTACAATATTTAAAGGGAGAATCTAAGGTAGATGCGGACCCAACTCCGTCAATTTGAAGAACGGCGACTTGCTTTAAGGGTGGGCGTTTTCTTGTTTTTTATTTCACTAATCACAACTGCATACTCACGGGCGCGTCCGGATTTTGGGCAGCGTGAGGCGGGGTTTATTAACGCGATGCTAGCACCATCGTATTCCTGGCTTACTCGGCAGTGCGTTCCCCTTAAAAGTTATATTGCAGATTTCGTTATAAGAGCTGATGTACAACGGGAAAATCGAATGCTGCATCAGAGAGTTGCAGCGTTGCAATCAAAGGTGCTTGCGCTTCAAGAACAGGAAGTCGAGAACAAGCGATTGAAGGAACTGCTTTCAGCCAATGACGTGGAGGAGTATTCTCAGGTCTTGGCTTCCGTTATTTCAACGGATTTTGGCAGTAAAGTGTATGGACTTACAATTGATAAGGGGACATCGTCGGGTGTAGCACTTCGTGACCCTGTTGTAGGAATTGGTGGGGTGGTAGGGTTAATATCCGCCGTGAGTAAGGACTCAAGCAAAGTTCTCCTTCTTATTGATCTAAGGAGTGGTGTCGATGTGCGGGCAAGGAATTCCAGAGTTCGGGGCGTGGTCCGTGGAGCTGGAAACGGCAGGATGACGATGGATTTTGTAGTTTCTACCAATCAGATCGAGGCTGGTGAAAAGATCATTACTTCAGGAATGGACGGAGTATTTCCGGCTGGTCTTCTCGTAGGGCAGGTTTCAAGGATAAATCGAGGAAATCGAAGCTTGTTTAGGGACGTTGAATTGGATCCCTTTGTCGATTTCTCGAGGCTTGAGGATGTGCTTGTATTAAAGAAGACGCCGATAGGACCTAAATGACGTATCGTAAGAAGCCGATTTTTTTTACAGTACTTATTGTTTTACTGGGAGTTCTATTAACCCAGATTGTTTTTGGAGCACTGTCAGGAATTTTGCTTACTAGAGCGTCCCAGATTCCGAATCCCTCAATTGCGTGGATGACGATGCTTGCTTTCTTTGTTCAGGGTCTGCATGGTGTTGTGCTCGCCTGGTTTGTGGGTCTTCTGGTAGATTGCTCAACCGCTAGTCATGTTGTTGGTCCATGGGCTGCATCGTATTTGGTATTCTACCTGTGCGTTGTCGCTATACCACCAAAGACGTATCATCATTCATTAATAAATATGATTTTTGTCACGGCATCAGGGTGTCTTATTACCGACATTATTCACGACCTCCTCGTCTTCGAGTCATGGATGTCGGCGTTTCGTTTTAATGATATATTGTTTGATTCATTTTATCGAATGGTCACAATAGGGATAATTTCGCCGGTTATCTATACATGTAGATCACTTATTGTTCAGCGTGCAAAGTCTTACGGGTGGTGACTTCTATGTACTCGGCTGAGGAGAGTCGTGATTTCCAAAGTAGAATTGTTTGGCGGGTTCAGTTTGCTGGTTCGGTTGCCACGTTAGCAGTTCTTGCCCTGGTAGTTCGATTGTGGATTCTACAGGTAGTTAACGGAGCTGAATACCGAAGAAAATCAGAAACAAATCGAATTGAGACCATCTACATTGCCCCCCCCCGTGGCTATATTACCGATCGTAATGGAAAACTTCTTGTTTCCAATCGACCTTCATATCTTCTTGAAGTTACCAGAGAAAATGTCGAGGACTTTGATACTATGTGGAGAGTTCTGGAACCAATTCTTGGTGTGCCGGTGCCTGAATTAGAGGCACGGTTTAAAAAGGGAATGGTTTCTAGACGGAGATACGAATCAACGATTGTTGCGAGGGATGTTTCCCGAGAGGTAGTGGCTCAGATTGTAACCGAACGGTTTCGGTTGCCGGGAGTTCGAATTGCTGCTGTTCCAACGCGGGACTACCTCTACGGTGCATTGGCTGCGCAAACGTTGGGATATACCAGGGAAGTGAACGCTAAGCAGCTAGGATTGCCAAAGTTCTCAAATTACCGTGTTGGTGATACCATAGGCCAAAGCGGGGTGGAACACGAGTGGGAGGGATATCTACAGGGTACTCGGGGTCGACAGGAGGTCATTGTAAATGCTGGGGGATGGAGAGTTGGTGAGCTTTCATCAGAACAGGAGAGTATTGGTAATTCTGTTGAAACCACGCTGGATTTAGAGTTGCAAAACGCAGCAGAAGAGCAGCTTCGTGATAAGTCGGGAGCTTTGGTCGTTCTTAATGTGCAGACTGGGGAAGTGCTGGCCATGGTCTCGAGTCCGGGATTTGATCCTAATGTTTTTGGAGGGGATCTTACTCAAAAAGATTGGAGTTATCTGAGTTCCGATCGGCGTCTGCTCAATCGAGTTACGCAAGGTACCTACCCTCCAGGGTCAATTTTCAAGCCAATGCTTGCACTTGCAGGGTTATCAGAGCATGTGGTGAATCCGAATGATACGGTGAAGTGTTCCGGGAGCTATTATTTTGCGGGTCGATCCTATCGTTGCTGGAAAAAAGGGGGGCATGGTGTTGTAAATCTGAGGTCAGCGCTCCGGCAGTCTTGTGACGTTTATTTTTATTTATTGGGACATCGGCTGGGCATAGACCGCATTCACCAATATGCGTCGTCCTTTGGGCTAGGCGAGATATCCGGCATTGGGCTAGGCTTAGAGAGTAGTGGTTTGATACCGTCTAAAGAATGGAAGGCTCGAGTTTTTTCCAAGGCAGGAGACAAGATCTGGTTTCCAGGAGAAACGCTTTCAGTGGCCATTGGACAAGGAGCCGTGACCGTAACACCTCTTCAGATGGCTAGAGCGTATGCTGCATTGGCGAATGGCGGTATGGTAATTCAACCACGAATTATTCGGCGGGTTAATTCTAGAGAGGGGCATATCTTGGTTGATCTTACGAAGCCAAATATCCAAAAGAGACTGTCTGCAGATCCGACGGATCTTGACCTCGTAAAACAGTCCTTGAGTGATGTTGTTAATGCAGCTGGAGGAACAGGGGGACACGCCCGGCTAGGTAAAGAATTCAATATTACGGTAGGTGGAAAGACCGGGACTGCCCAGGTGGTTGATCTTAAATTTCATGGCAAGAAAGGACGTTTCGAGGATCACGCCTGGTTCGTTGGCTTTGCGCCCGTTGAGAATAGCGAGATTGTCGTGGCTGCACTCATTGAGCATGGTGGTCATGGCGGAGCCTCGGCTGCGCCGGTGGTTCAGGCCGTAATGACCAACTACTTTTCTCGCATGCAACTCTACGATTTAACTAAGTCGGAGATTTCGGCCAAGAAGGTAGAGTGAGTAACGTTATGTACACTAGGTGGCATCATGTAGGCGCTTTTTATCGGAAACTGGACTGGGGGCTATTTTCGTTAATACTTATAATTCCTCTTGCTGGTCTTATTACGCTTTATAGTGCTGGATTCAACGGGGACTATTCCTTCAAGATCCTTCGATGGTCGCTTCTCGAAATAAAGAGCGGACCATTTTTGAGGCAAGGAGCTTATTTTCTTATATCGATGCCTATTTTGCTTCTTCTATGTTCGACTCCCCTGGATATAATCAAGAAGGCAGGAGGTGTGTTGTACTGTCTATGTGTATGTTTGCTCGTGCTCGTTGCTCTGTTTGGAACAGTTGTTAATGGGTCTCGCAGGTGGTTGACGTTAGGTGCGTGGAATATCCAACCGGCTGAAATGGTAAAAGTCTCGGTTATTATTTGTATGGCACTTTGCCTGTCTAAGCTAGGATTTAGACGGAAAGGGTATGGAATTTTGGATTTGTGTGTCCCGGTGCTGCTACTTTTGCTTCCCGTTGGACTGATTGTTCAGCAGCCGGACCTAGGCACTGCGATCTCGGTTGGCGCGGGGGGGGGGATAATGTTACTTTTTATGGGGATCAACCCGAGAATATTAACCATTTTTGTCCTTGTTCTGTGTGCTGGAGTTGTTCCCATGTGGACAAAGCTTCACGATTATCAGAAGAATCGCATAATATCCCTGTTCTATCCTGATACAGATCCACAGGGAACTGGATATCATATAACCCAATCAAAGATAGCGATTGGCTCCGGTGAGTTGTTTGGAAAGGGCTTCTTACAAGGAACTCAGTCTCAGCTTGAGTTTTTGCCGGAGCATACTACGGATTTTATTTTCTCAGTCCTTGCGGAAGAGTGGGGATTCGTAGGGTGTTTTATCATTCTGGGGTTGTACCTTATTCTTTTCATTCGACTTTTGCGGTTGGCAGTAAGGGCCAAAGACATTTTCAGTTCATTGCTGGTTGTAGGTATCGCGGGAACTGTTTTCTTTCATGTGGTGGTTAATGTAGGTATGGTTATTGGTTTGCTTCCGGTGGTAGGGATTCCCCTGTCGTTGTTTAGTTACGGAGGGTCCTCTTTTATATCAACGATGGTGCTCCTTGGTATAGCACTACGGGTTAGTATTGAGTCTAACGAGGGGGCTATGTTTGAGTTACGTTCGTCCATGAAAATTTCACCAAAATTCAGGATGTTGGTTTATTTTTTAGGGACTTTGATGTGCACCCCGTTACTTGGGCTCTCAGAAGTTAAAAAGCCGAGTCTGCTTCCTAAAGATTTTCAGCCTTTCAACAAGCAAGAGTTCAAAGACGCTTATGAAAAAGGCGATCCATGGGACATGAAGGCGTTAGTCCATGATATTAGACTTGGCGATCTTTCCCAGCGTTCGATTTGGGCTGGCACAGAGCGTCATATGGAAATTAAACAGTCGACAAACCTATTCTTGAGTCAGCAGAAGGTGGGAGATGATGCGCCGTTCACTCGAGGTGCGGAGGTCTCGGCCATAGTCCGATTTGAGTATAGTCGAGCGGGCGGAGAGATCTATGGGGAGGAATTTATCGATTCACGTTATAAAGGAGGCGCAAAAGTTCATCTGTTGAAAAGCAGGTATACGAATGCATTAAGACTGAATGATGGATCGATGTTATTTATGGTTATGCCAATTCACCGTCGACCGGAAAAGCAAGGCGCCGTACTGCTCTGTTATCGTCCATTTTATTCTAAAATAAAAGTAAAAAGGGATGGTCAGAGAAAGAAGGTTGTACAGACATTTTCCGATCGGAGAGCTTTTTTTGGATCTCTTAGCTACACGTTAACGTATCAATTAAGTGGTCGACTTATTACAGGGAACAGACTTGGGATCGGGGAGCTCATGGTATTTGCTACGCCTGAATTTATCAGCGAGATTATAGATGAGGATCGCCTTAAGTCTGCTAATCCGTATCTTGAGCTGAGCAGCGGCAAAACTGACGGAATAAATAGGGTAAAGTATGACGGGGTAACGCCAGTTCGTTCCGATATTACGGCATCCGTGCGTTTCGAAATTCCCGGGGGGAAAAGTGGTACATATTTGCACCACCGAATTGTTGAAATTATCCCCGGCAACGAGGAGATAGAATGGGTGAGAGGGCTGTTCTCCAGTGTAGCAGTAGGTGATTTACCTTATGAGGAAACTGCCGAATGTGCTTACTATCTTTCCTATCGTGTCGAGCGAGAAATCTACGGCGAAGCGAATGGCGATTCTGTGGGGGTTGAGTAGGGAGCTGTCAAGAAATAAACTGTGCATTTAACGCTCAGATTTGCCCTAAATTTGGACGTTCTGAGTGACAAAATGCGCAGGTATACTGGAGTATTCCGAGCATTTTCGAGTGAAGAACGTTCAAAGATAGGGTAAAGATGAGCGTTAAATGCACAGTTTATTTCTTGACAGCTCCTAAGGGTCACAAATCGGGGATGGGGTAGCCCAAGGGTTCCTGATTTCGAGTCATTTGTGACTTTTGAAATGGAGCCAGTAGATACCCATGCCAGTTAAAACGTCTGAGGGTACCTGACTTTTTGTTACGGAACCGGTATAGATCACTCAACACTAAAGTATAACCCGTACGGAAAAAATATTTATGGCAACAATAATCAGTGATATTTCGCGAACGTTTGATGAGTATCTTATTTTGCCCGGTC
>JBIIDM010000192.1:0-6545 GCA_044238365.1 Bdellovibrionota bacterium
GAGCTGCTGCAAATCCCTCACTAGCCGCAGTTTCAAAGCACGGAAGTGCCCAGTTGTCTTGTTCAGCAAAGAAAATCCGCCCTTGAAACGGCGCTCGTACTATGTCGGGCAGTGATTGCGAGTAGATGCCCTTTGCGGAAATGGGCATTGCATGGCCCCAGCGAGTGAAACGAATATCGTGCACCTTATGATCGGAAAGGTGCAGCAGGGGCAGAATCTCCTGCCGTATTTGCTTTTCAAAAGGAGGCCTGATATCACTTGACTTATTCATACCGTACAAGAGTCCTCGTCCTCCTTGAAAGGGATAAGCACGGTAGAGGCTAAGCACTGTGTCGGTTCCATCTCGATCGGAAAAGTTTGCCAATATCACGTCGGTAATGTTCTGTTGCTCGCTCGCTTCAGGGGTCGTTTTCGGGGCGGTCTTAATAGAACTGAAATACATATCGTAAAAATCGTTGACGGGTCGGCCCTCTAACAAAACGTTAGCGACAAGATAGCCCCGATATTCAAGACTTCGAATTGCAGCAAGTCGTTTTTCTTCTAGGGTTGGGATCATATGGGCGGCAACAAACTTCGGTGTCGCAACCACTACGCTGCGTGCTGAGTATTCATGGATCAAACCGTCGCGTGTCACTGCACGGACAACCACGCGTTCTCCTTCTGGTTGGATGTTATATACCAGGTGGCTGGTTTTGAATTGTTCCGGCTTCATCCTGTTAAAAATACATTCAATAATCGCAGAATTTCCGCCCGCTCCGACGAACACAGAATCAAATTCAGAGGCGTAGAAGTTTACGCCTGCGGCGGCACTTAATTCATGGGATGATGCTCCAAATGAAGACCAGCAGTAGTGTTCGATTAGATTATATATTTCAGGCGGAAGCGCTTCGCCGACGACATCAACGAGGTGATCATAAAATGATCTCTTATCCAACTCCTGAATAACTGACCTCATTTTGGTACTGCTGAAAGGGATTTCCGGAAATATTCTCCCGTTTTCTTCATTATAAACCTCAAGGAAGTAGTGCTTTAGTCGCTGAGCGATGCGACGAACGTCGGCGTTTTCGTAGTTGTCCCAGAAGGAATTAACGGTCGCACCATCTACGGCAACCGGTGCTGATTCATTCGTAGGTGTTAAAACTTTGTAAGCACCAATTTCTTTCAGAAAGCGATCAATCTCCCCATTAATGTCAGGTTTGGTGATATACGCTGCCCCGATTGAATAGTCGGTGCCTCGCCAACTTTCCCCCTTAGAGTTGCCTCCTAAGCGTTGGGCCTGCTCAAGGACCAGCGGATTGAGGTGCCGTAGCTCCCACGCGGTCACCATGCCTGACATACCTCCACCGACAACAATGACATCATGGACTGTGGGGTAAACAATCTTTTGCCCAATTGGTGTCTGACCATCCCGTAGGATCGTGTGGGGCCAGTCAAACCGATCTCCTGTTGGTTCGATCTGCAACGAGTTGCCTACTGAGCGATCAATCGGTCCTATAGCCGTAGGTTTACCTTTTACTGGCGACGGAGCAGGTGGCTTCCCCGATCGACATCCCATTGACATCAGGAGCAAACCTCCACTGGCAAGACCAAGTGAGGAAACAAACTGGCGGCGGCTTATTGTCATGGCTGGTGACTCTTACGGGATAGAAATAGAGGAGAAATAGACTTGCGAAACTATCCCACCAGGTTGTCCAATCTCTTCGTCAAAAGCCTTATTTTGCTCCTTACGAGGTAGAGTAGTGCAAAAAAAATACTTTTTCCTCGACCTTGAACAACCTGATGAACGCTTACGTATGTCTTCGCCGCAAGCTGGTCGAGAACTGAAAATCTTGACCAGTTTGCGGCTGTTTCGGCCTGGTAGTTATTATTCACTAAAACGGGGCGATGAAATAGTTTACTTGGTGAGATTCCCGCTGTTCTTCAGATCACAGTATTCACTATATAATGCAACTACCTCTTCATCGGTAATGCCTTTTCGCCGATGTGCTGTGCGATCTTTAACAAACTGCGTAAAAGATGTCTTTTCAGCTTGTGGAAGTTCGATCCCGTTCTGAGCCAAAATATCCCGGGCGTGGTTACTTCCGCTTAGTGGGCCGAAGGTAAGGGAGATGGATTTGCCCACCATGGCAGGGTCGTACGGCTGGTAGATCATCGGATTTTTCAGTATTGCATTGGTGTGGCCACCGGAGGAGTGCCTTGCTGCGTTACTTCCGACGATTGGCCAATGCGGCTGCATGGGAAGCATATGTTGAGCGACAAAGGCGCAATGTGATTCAAGTTGAGCAGGGTCAATCGAAGTATAGAAGGGATTGTCCGGGTCTATTACATTTCCCCAGAGTTTCATAATCATTACTACCTGTTCAAGTGCAACGTTGCCAGCGCGTTCACCAATGCCATTAAAGCAGCCCTCGACTTGGCGTGCAGGGCCATCGAATACGGAGTTAAGGGTATTCTCCAGGGCTAGCCCTAAGTCGTTATGGCAGTGCGTTGACCAGATAAGCGGGATATTGGGAAATTCGTTTGCCAGGCATGCAGCATGGCGATTCATGAGTTCTACAAAATAGCCATCTCGTTGATATCTTGCTGCACCGCCGATGGTATCGGGGCAGTTGAATATTCGTGCTCCTGCTTCAATGCAGGCCCGGAAGAGATCGGTGCAGAAATCAAAATTGGGGCCAACTCTGGAGTAGCCCTCGGGTGAAAATTCAACCTCTACTCCGAGAGCGGTAGCCATTGATACAGCAGTGTGGAGTTCTTTTATGAGGGCCTGCTTTTCAGCCGCACGGCCCCCCAGCGAAGCGGTCATAAGGGCTGGGTCGACGGGTAGGTACACGTGCATTCTCGCTTTTCCAACCTTTATGGCGGGGGCAAGTGCTTCCAGTGTTTGCTCAACTTGCTCTGCTCGAAGCTGGCAGAGGGCCGCAATAATTGGAGAATCCTCTACGGAAGCCAGTTCATTGGCAATAACGTTCACAATCTGATAATCGGTGCCGCTTGCGCTCGGAAATCCCGCTTCTAGAACATCAACGCCGAGTGTTGACGCCCGGTGAGCATATTCAATATTTTCAGAAAAGGTGAGTCCAGCCCCCGGGCATTGTTGGCCGTCGCGAAGAGTCGTATCAAAGATGATGACTTTATTTGAGCTACTGGGTCGGGATTCGAGGAACGAATGGGTGTTCGGTTGGTTGTGCGGTGTAGTGGTTTCCATAGCCTGTCTCTTTGATCTCCATATATGGGCCCTTGAAAGAGTGAAGCTATAAACAAATAGCCCCGTCTTTCGACAGGGCTATTTGTCAATTTATGAGCGCATGCGCTGGCCCTGTCCTCGTCTAAGGAGGTTTAGCAGCAGGCTCAGTAGTAGTGCGGTATTTTTTATCATAAGGGTATGGTAACGGGTTCTGGGAATTGGAGCAAGTACAGTTTACAAAAATCGTGTGTACGATTTGAAATTCTCAATCCTGAATTAACGTCTGATGAGATGAAAGCTCTGCGTAGGAGCCGCCTCGGTTAATTAGTTCAGTATGGGTGCCTTGCTCCTCAATCTGCCCTGAACCAAGGAGAATAATTCGATCAAGGCGTTGTATGGTAGCAAGTCGGTGTGCAATTACGAGGGTGGTTCTGCCCAGCATTGCCTGATCCAGTGCTTGTTGAATCAGAAATTCGCTTGTTGCATCTAGGGCGGCAGTGGGTTCATCCAGAATGAGAATAGGGGCGTCTGAGATGATTGCTCTGGCAATAGCGATGCGCTGGCGCTCTCCGCCGCTTAGTTTTAAGCCACGTTCGCCGACGATAGTGTCGAGGCCAAGTGGCAATCGGGTCAGAAGTTCATTTAGTTGTGCGCGTTTACACGCTCCCTCAATCTGGGAATCAGAGGCCCCTGGCAGCCCGTATCCAATATTCTCCCGGATCGTGCGGTGGAAGAGGATTGGTTCCTGTGGAACATACGCGATCATTTGGCGCAGATCGTCCAGGTTGAATTCCTTGATGTTTATGCCGTCAATAAGAATGGATCCACCTTGTACATCAACAAAGCGGAGTAATAGTTTGACCAGGCTCGATTTGCCAGCCCCTGAGGAACCCACAATGCCGAGCTTTTCACCTGCAGCTACGGTAAGAGAGAAGTTTTCGAACAATGAGATCTCGGGGTGGTACCTGAAGCAAATACTTGAATAGTCGATTTTCGCCGGTCCGGTGCGTTGCCGTGTTGCCGCTACTATGGGGTCTTTTACTATTTCGGGCGCCGCTAGTATCAAAGCCATTTCTTCGGCTCCAGCCATACCGCGGAAGATGCTCTTGAGGTGCACATCAAGGTCAGCGAGGCGTGAGCGCAGTCGAACCAGGTAGGTCTGAACCAGTACAACGAAGCCGGCCGTAGCGTGTCCGTGAAGCCACAAGTAAATAGAAACCGCCAGTATAGGCATTTGAAAGAACAGGCTTAGGCTGCCTAAGATGAAGTTGATTCGGGTCGTGGTGAGCCAGCTCTTTCTCAAGGCTTGTGCGCGAATTGAGCCAGCCTCGTTTAGGTACTCGGCTTCCTGGTCCAGGAGCGCGAGGACTTTTACATTCATAAAGTTACCGACACTGTCAGCGAGTATTCCGGTAGCAATACTCTCTGACTTGGCATAAGAGCGATCGAATTTCATCTTGAGGGCCAGCAGGCGGAGTGCCACAACGGTATAGGTAATCCCCCATACTAGAAACGTCAATCCAAGTAGTGGAACGAAATATCCAGCCACCAGCAGGGCAGCGGAAATTTCCAAGCCAACCAGAAGTAAGCCGCGGGTTATATTAAAGCTCAATTGTTCATAGCCTTCCATGAAACGTTTCACTTTAGAGATTAGGCTGCCAGCGGCATTGTCAATGAGGAACTCATAGTGCTGGCGGTGTATGGTTCGTAAGCAGGCCACCTCTATGTTTCTAAGAATGTATGGGTTGACATGCGTAATGGTGTAATCAGCAAGTGCCAAAAAGCTGATCTGAAGAATCGACACGAATAGAATGCCACTAAGTAACCAATATACCTGAGGGGTGAGCGAGGAAAGTTCACTGACAGAATGCGGAAATTTTGCGTCAACAAGATCCACAATTCCCGAAAATATTAACGGCAGAATAATATTGCCCGATAGGGATGCCAGCATTACAGACGCAACGTAGACACCGAGCAGAATTCGAAAAGGCTTTGAATACTGCCAATAGAGTTGTAGCGTGAGCCGGGTGGGTGAGGGGGTAGCTTTGGACATTGTGGCTGTCTTATGGTGGCGTGGTTAGAGAAGAAGGGAATGGATAAGCAAATGTAGGTTACCACGCAGAATCGCACCTGGAAACGCTCTGTGCGCATGATATTTCCCAATTTGAAAATTTATATTCAGCAATATCTTCAGTATCTTACCCGCTGAAGCCCCAATTTTACTGACGAATCCCCCCTCTTTCACGATTTTTCTGCGAACCTATCGATTCAGATGTTGTCTTATCTGTAGCGCCTATATTGGTCCCTGCTGGTAATGGTAACCTGGTATCGAGTATTTTTTTATATGACGAGTGGCAGTTTCCTACCGATGTTCGAAGTCTCCAGCATCAATGATGATGTGGTGCGTTCTGCCCAGCAGGGAGATCGAGAGGCGTTTCGTTCACTTGTTATTCAATACATAGATCGAAAGCCCTTTGGTGTAAGTTATGAAATAGCACCATCGCCTTTTAACGAGGGACGTCACCTGCTTCGGATCGGCGTTGCAACTACGCCCAATGCTCGTGCAAAGAGTTGGAACTTGGTTTTTCTGGTCGATGTTTCAGGTTCTATGGCAGATACGATGAAGTTAGATCTGATAAAGAGATCTCTTCGTGGTCTGGTCGATAAAATGAAGGAAGGTGATACCGTAGCAATTGTAACCTATGCTGGTGACGCTAGAGTAGCCTTGCAGCCGACTTCCCGGTCAGAACTCGATAAAATACTCATCGCGATTAATAGCCTTAGCGCAGGGGGTGGTACCAATGGCGCTGACGGCATCCGTACAGCCTACCAGCTCGCTCATTCGAATATGAAGCAAGGATCCGTCAATCGTGTCATCCTGGCAACCGATGGGGATTTTAACATTTTAACATTTTAACATAGGTATTACCTCTGATACGGAACTACTTGGGATGATCGAACAGGAACGGGAGCGCGGAGTTACACTGACCACTATCGGGGTGGGCAGTGATAACTACAGGGAATCCAAGATGGAACAACTTGCTGACAAGGGAAATGGAAATTACTTTTACCTTGATAGTGACAAGGAGGCTCGACGAGTGTTCGATGAACGGTTGATGTCAATGGTTGAAGTTGTTGCCAAAGATGTAAAACTTCAGATAGAATTCAATCCTGCGCATGTACTGGAGTATCGTTTGATAGGATATGATAATCGAATTCTGAAAAATGTAGACTTTAAGAATGATAAGGTAGATGCCGGTGAACTTGGATCTGGCCATACGGTAACGGCCGTTTACGAGGTAACACTGAAGAACTCTCCAGTGGTTAGTCAGCTTAAAAGTGAATACCGGTATCAAGC
>JBIIDM010000033.1:0-21667 GCA_044238365.1 Bdellovibrionota bacterium
GGAGATTGATTATGGCGAGTTCGATATTTTACTACTTGATGGTTTATACGCATTAGCGGGCACTGCAGATATAAAGGTTTGTTTACAGCAGAGTTGGGAGGGTGTGCTTCACGCGCAAAAGGAACGCGGTAAGGAGAGTGTGGATCCCCTTCGTCTGGAAGTCATGAAGCTTGAGATGGATGAAGTTTTGAAACTGGCCGAATTAAAAAAGGACGAAACTATTATGGTAAGTCCAACAGGGAATAGTACGTTTTCTTGAGGAGCGGTTACACCACAAATAACATCTTCAGTAAGCGTTCGCTAAGTTGCCTGAACTATTCGTCAAGTGGCAATTTTCAGCCAATACGGTGAGCGCTTGCAGTAACCTAATAATTAACGTGACTATACCCTACTTCATATCTTTAATCGCGTCTTTCAGTCTTGATAGTCTATCAATCAGCTCATAAATATTGGTATTTTGAGTGATTGGAGCCCCGAGGTCCAGGCCAAATAGACGCTCTAAATTATTCAGCTCCTTTAAGTTGGATTCTGTAGTTAGAAGTTTAAGCTGTTCTTTAAGGACCTGACGTCGAGCTTCTCTGATGTCTAGAAGTGAAAATAGATGACTTTGGCGGCCTTCGATAGATTTCGGAGTGTCGAGTAGGGCGCGACACACTTTTGTTTGATAGGAATACGGCTCAGTTAAACGAAGATCCGAAAAGAGCACGACTCCAGCATCTGATATCCCCATAGCTGTAATGTACCTGGGTGTTTTTGCTACCGGGGCTGGCGCAGAAAAAAGTACATGAACCTCGTGAGGGTTTACCCGGGTAATTGAGTCTACAGGGTAACGTTGAAAGGATCTTTCTGATATTATGACCCCAAGTGCACTCTTCACCTCCTGGGCCGTTTTTATAATCGCAACATTCGGGCTTGCATATGAAGCGTTTGTAATCACGACCAGTAGGATGATTAGAACAAGCTTTTTATTCATGACGCTTAAGTTCAGTTAAGAGTTGTTCAAGTTCTTTAAGTTCAGCAATGTTGCTTTCAATAGTAAGGTTCTCAAGTTCTAACAGACGAACTTTTTCGGCTATGGGTTCTACTTTCTCACCGGTGATATATTCCGGAACCTTCGGAATGGTCACCGCCTCTGTAAATGGCAGACAGTCCCGTGCATAAGTGAATCGCTTAGACTGGATGGCTGGCTTGTCGGGTTCTTCTACAAAAAATGAGTAGGACATATTCTGTTCCGGCGCCAGCACATTAAATTTATAAACGGGCAGGTCATCAATGTCCGGGATACCCTCTGGGAGACGTAGACGAATAAGCCTCCCATCTCTGACCAAATGAAGGGTCATTGGGAATCCAAATTTTTTGGTGCTCTTGAACTTCACTGTGAGCTCTATCCTCTGACCTGCATTGGGCAATTTCGGTTGTACGTGGGTGAGAGGGGAGACGTCGGCAAAAGCCAGAAAGGGTAGGGTAATGAGGGTAAGCAGGTGGCCAGCGCGAGTAATTAATTTCATTGTTAGTCCTTACTCAGTGCTTCAACTTCCCATGACCCTTTGCTGCCACTGACCAGATCTTCAACCCGACCAGCAATGCGGGCTTTGTCTTTCGACAAACCTTTAAATTGGAGAACAATACCATTTGAGGATACTTTTATTGTATTCTCAGATACCATTTCTCCCCTTCGCGGAGTCCACCCCTCCAGCCCTACAATAATAACAATATCGGTAGAGTCCGGCAGGGGTATGAAAGATACGTGCGTTGGACCTTGGGGGAATAGACCAGTTATAACCCCGGAATGCACCCCGCCTTTAAAAACAAGAACCCCATCAGGCACCTCTTCGGGCTCGGTAACGCCAGCAGGTTTCGTGTCTTCGGCCAGCTCCTTCTTTTCTGCAACAGCGATAGCCTCATCTTGAGGTACGGCCGTAATGGAGTTTTCGGGAGGCGGGTTCTTGGCAGTAACGTCTACGTTCGGATTCGGTATGTTCGAAGATTTTGTTTCGTCGTCAGATGGGCCAAACCTGGTGCTATCGGTTTTAAGACCGGTACTCTTTGGCTCTGGCGGGACTGGATCGGTACTGGGTTGAGCCGTAGAAGAAAAGATTCCAATATTCTGTAGTGATGTATTAACACCATCGCGCACAATGGTTAAGACAAGCTCGCTGGCTGGGTACACTATATAAAAGCCTATTATGCCTAGCGCCACTACTACGCAGGTAATTATCGCAAGGACTATCCTGCTAAGCCCCTTTCGTTTCGATTGTACTGCAATTGGCCGCGTCTGCGGGATTGAAAATTTGGTCGAGTTTTTTTTCGCTGTCTGGGTCTTCTTTTCTTCCGGTGAGCGTGCCGGAAGCCCGCCTATGCGAAATTTATCGAGCATATCCTTCGGAATACTCTGGGTTGCTTCTGCATCCCTATCTTGTTTATCCGTTTCCCTAGCCATTTTGGGGTACTTTTCCAACCGTTGATTGTTAATGACGCATGTTTTATCTAGATTGTTCTCTTGTAAAGATGATCCAATCTCCACAGAAGGTTTCGTTACTAATGAAGCGATTCTATGTATAGGCACTTTAATTACGGTTGTCTCAACCAAGGAATCGGCATCATCATCAGGATTGCTTCCAAAACGATATTCAAAAGGGCCATTTGCAACTACGTTTTGGCCCGTTGGTCGGAAAATTGCTGGGAGGGGCCGTTGATTCGGCGTAGGGCGATCTCTTGTATTACCTCTGAGGTCATTAAGCACGTCTATGGCTGATGGATAGCGATTCTCCCTAGAATAGCTCAGCATTTTCATAATTGCCTTGGTCACTTTCGGGGGGCAGTTAGGAGCAATTGCACCAAGATTCGGGATATCGAGAGATTCGCGCCTGGCCTTTTGTTCGACCAGTGGCGCATCATCAAACGGGTGGGTTCCCGAAATTATATGATAAAAAGAGAGAGCCAATGCATAAAGATCTGATTGAAAATCACATACTTGACCATCGAGAATTTCTGGTGCCAGATAAGAAATTGCTCCAACAGCCAAGTGTAAGTCTCTTCTTTGATTGTTCGGAGCAGTCATTGAGGCCACTCCAAAATCACCAATCTTTACTGAATCGAAGCCCGTCACCAGAATGTTATCGGGCTTGATATCTCTATGAATTATTCCTACCTTTTCCAGATGTGCCAGGCCCTCTAAGCACTGGATGAAAAACATCTGGGCCTGTGGGGTAGGGAGGGGGGTAGAGCCGTAATTCGTAAGTCTAAACAGATCGCCCATGGGGGCGTATTCTAGTGCTAAGTATATATAATCTTTGATTGCATGCATTCCAAATATTGAAATGACACGCGGGTGCTCCGCTAAAAGGAGCATAGTTGCTTCGTGTTTCAGTCTGCTAAGCAGTAGGTCGGCGTGATTTTTACCTGATAGTACCTTGATAGCGACTTCTTTTTTATCACCCTCAATCGATTCCGCCCGATAAACGACAGTTTCGCGTCCCCGTCCTATGATCGAGATGACTTTGTATCTTTTGTCAAATTCTATGGCTGTTCCAGGGAGCACCATAAACGACAGACCTTATAAAACGTTACAGCAAACGGACCCCTCAACTACATTATGGTTATGGGGTTTAAACTAACATTGGTTCAGATATTTTTTTGATAATGGTACAAAAAAGTACGCACCGTTCATCCAGAGTCCCTTTCCAAGCTAAGTCCTCCCGAGCTGCTCTCAGCTCTTCCGGAGGATCAGCGCAAGCGCACCAACAGGGGGTGAACGCGCGATTAGCGCGGGAGGAGACTTTAGCTCCCTGGCCGAGGGCGGCAATCGGGCAAATTAGCAAGTGGGAAAATAAGGGGTGAACGCGCGATTAGCGCGGGAGGAGACTTTAGTCTCCCTGGCCGAGGGCGGCAATCGGGCAAATTAGCAAGCGGTCAAATAATGCGGGGAACAGGAATCGAACCTGCACACCTTGCGGCACAAGATCCTAAATCTTGCGTGTCTACCAGTTCCACCATCCCCGCATATTTACAGCTTTATTGACTTACATTAGCGGATATCTACACTAAAGATACTTTTATTTTAGTATCAAAAATGTGAACGGCGCCGCGTTATCTAGAGGAGTGCTGCACACCTCTTTTCCGAACAGTAGGATATTGAGTGAAAAAAGACAAGTTCTTTGCTCTTGTTTTTTTGCTTTTTACAGTCTTTGTTGTATCTTTCTATCTGTTTGTTTGTTTGTTTGTTTGTTCGCAGAACCGTTTCGATTTATTAGTATGTGAGAAAGTCTTATGGAATTTCAGTCGAGTGTGAATGAGGTTGATGAAGTTACGAGAGAAGTAGTGGTATCCATCGGCGCTTCGGAGTTATCTCGTACCGTTGGAGAGCGCTTAGTCAAACTTCAGCGCACTGTTAGTATTAAGGGGTTTCGTCCTGGAAAGGCCCCTCTTTCCTTAGTAACGAAGTTGCACGCCGAAAGTGAAAAGGACCGAGCTGTAAATGCACTAATTAATGAGTCCCTCAGAACTGTAATTCGAGATAGCAAACTAGTGACGTGTGGTGACCCGAATGTCACCTTAAAGTCAAGGGGAGAGGGTGATAGTAATCTTGAGTACATTGCTCAGGTGTTTCTCTATCCTAAAATCGAGATCGATTTAGACACTCCCTTTGAAGTGGAAATTCCACAGATACCCTCCGTGGACGGGGCTGTACAGGAAGCGGTAGACGGATTTTTGCGACAACGGGTGGAGTTTCGACCGCTTGCAGATTCACGTGATGTAGTGCAGCCGGGCGATGGTGTGACGATTGTGGCAAAGCCAAAACCAGGGTCTGACGGAGCAACTGAGGGCGAGAGTGTTCCGGAAACGGAAGAGACCTTCATTTTTGGTAAAAAGGAGATTCCCGAGGACATTGAGGAGCAGTTTGCCGGGAGGAAGGTAGGAGAGATTTTTGAACTGAAAATTAAAGGCCCCCAGGAGACTCCTGAGGCCGAGCCCACGGTTCTGGTTGCAGAAATCAGAAGGATTAGCCAACCAGTTTTCCCGGAGCTTACTGACGATTGGATTAAGGGCTTGGGCGAGGGAGTTGAAACCGTCGAGGAGTTCAAAGGGGGATTTCGCCAACGGAGCGCCTTTTTGAGGACGCGGGCAATTGACAATGCAGTTGATGGCAGAATTCTTGAGCAGCTTGAACTTAGAGCATCCTTCAAGATTCCCGAGTTCATGATCTACGATACGATTGCAGCCTCTCATCTGAAGGGTAAAGACAATTATTGGGTCTCAGTAAAGGAGATGGTGCATCGATTACCAGAGGAAACTCGTGATCAGGTTGTTGCAGATGCGACACGGAGAGTAAGAAACTCCTTACTTCTTTCGGAGATCGGTCGCCTACTTGAGGTAGAGGTCAACGATGAGTTGTTTCAGGAGTATGTGTCTCGCTGTCTTGAGGAATTCAAGTTTGGCGTGAGACAATTTAATCAGCAGGAATCTGAGCGGTTCTCAAATCCGGAGAGAATGAGGATGGAGGCCCGATCTGCCTTGGTTTTCGAAAAGCTCAGGACGAAGGCCAATGTGCGTGAGGTTACTCCTGTCGTCGGGGAGACAGTCTAGTAGGTAGTTTTCGGGGAAGTCTTTTTTGTGGATGCGAGGTACTCCTGCACCTCGCAAGGAGTAAGATAAGGCTTTTGGCGAAGAGATTAGACAACCTGGCGAATAAGTCTTGCTCTTGGCAGGACGATTGTCTTGCCAAGAAATGGGTGTTGTAATGGGGAGTCACCCAGGCTTGTTAGCTTGCACCTTGACTTTGATTTTCAAAGGGTGTTCGATACTTTTACAATGCCCGGAGACGGTCTTTTCGGTACGGTACACTTTTGTAACTGGGCAGGACGAGGCATCCTGGCTACCTGGTCGAAGAATTTTTTTTGGGTGACGGAGGCTTTCTTTTGTGTCGGAGCCCCTCGTCAGGAAGGTGGTGGTTATCTGCGAGCTGATAATCTTGCTGGGATTGTTTACGGGGCATGATCATGCTGTATACTCTAGCATACTCTAGCATACTCTAGCAGACTGCAGTGAAGTGGAGTAGTCTAGACACCGAAGCTTTCGTTGAAAATAAGATTGTCAGACTTCCATCTGTTCCAATACTATGTCAGCCTGTGCTATGTCTTCTGGGACCGTGTCAGCCTGGAAGGGTTGTTGTCTACAGGATTTTCGGTATCTTAACTACCGTACCTTAGTCATTGTATCTTAAGGACTGTAGAGGTATTTTGCGGTAACCAGCTAGGGTAATTCGGACTAATAACACTTTAATTTTTGCGGATATCGTATGCATTACGTTCCTTATGTTATTGAGCAGACTGGGCGAGGTGAGCGTTCTTATGACATTTACTCAAGGTTGTTGAAAGATAGAATCATCTTTCTTGGGACCGAGGTAAATGATACCGTAGCGAACGTAATAACGGCGCAGCTTCTCTTTTTGGAAAGCGATGATTCCGAGCGTGATATTTATCTTTACATCAATAGTCCCGGGGGAGTCGTAACCGCAGGATTGGCAATATATGACACCATGCAATACATTAAGCCGGATGTCTCAACTGTATGTGTTGGACAAGCGGCCAGCATGGGGGCTTTGTTGCTTGCTGGTGGAGCACAGGGGAAAAGAGCCGCTCTGCCACACGCGCGCATAATGATACACCAGCCTCTGGGTGGATTTCGCGGACAGGCCTCCGATGTCGAGATTCACGCCAATGAGATGTTACGGGTGAAAAGAGAATTGAATGAAATAATGAGCAGCCGGACTGGCAAGCCATTTGAGCAGATTGAGAGGGATACTGATAGGGATAATTTTCTCTCAAGCTATCAGGCTAAGGAGTATGGACTGATTGATCATGTTTTTGAAAGAAGGGAGCCCGCTTCAGAGAAGTAGTTGCCTGGACGCGATAGTGTATTAACAAGAGGTGTTTTTTTGTGAGCAAGAGGCAGGTGAAATCAGCTCGTATTCTTCGATGCTCCTTCTGTAACCGCACTCAGGAAGAGGTGCGAAAGCTTATAGCGGGTCCTTCGGTCTATATCTGTGATGAGTGTATAGAGCTTTGTAATGAAATTATTGCAGACGAGATTGCCCAGGAGGGCGGTGTTGAGGAAGAGAAGAGTACTATCCCATCGCCTAAGGAACTAAAAGAGTTTCTTGATCAGTACGTTATCGGTCAAGACCGGGCCAAGAAAATTCTAGCAGTAGGGGTCCATAACCACTACAAGCGAGTTGAGAAAAAGGGCGCTGAGGGAGACGTTGAGATAGCAAAGTCCAATGTGTTGCTCCTTGGTCCTACCGGGTCGGGTAAAACACTTCTTGCACAAACCCTAGCGCGTATTTTGCAGGTGCCCTTTACGATCGCTGATGCCACCAGTTTGACTGAGGCAGGGTACGTTGGGGAAGATGTTGAGAATATTATTTTGAGTCTTTTGCAAGCATCAGACTATGACGTCGAACGTGCGCAAAGGGGGATCGTCTATATAGATGAGATTGATAAGATCTCGCGAAAGTCAGAGAACCCATCGATAACTCGCGATGTTTCAGGTGAAGGGGTCCAGCAGGCATTATTAAAGATGTTAGAGGGGACCGTCGCCAGCGTGCCGCCGAAGGGAGGTCGAAAACATCCTCAGCAGGAGTTTGTTCAGGTCGATACTAGGGATATTCTGTTTATCTGTGCTGGTGCTTTTTGTGGCTTGGACTCAATTGTACGTCGGAGAAAAGGAACGAGTAAGCTTGGATTCGGTTCAATCGTTGATGGAGAGAATACGCAGCTAGAGAAAAAAGATCAGAGTAATGCCCTCTATGAGGTTGAACCAGAGGATCTGCTGAAATTTGGCTTAATTCCTGAGTTCATTGGCCGATTACCCTTGATTGCGTCCCTGGACGAGCTTGATGTAGAGGCACTGGTTGATATTCTTCAAAAGCCCAAAAACGCGCTCGTGAAGCAGTACCAGAGATTATTTGAGCTTGAGGGGGTCGAACTGCACTTCTCTGAAGGTGCATTGCGTGCAGTGGCTGAAAAATCGGTCAAGAGAAAGACCGGCGCACGAGGGTTAAGAGCAATTTTGGAGTCGGTCATGCTTGATGTTATGTTTGACCTGCCATCTGAACCTGAAGTTAAGGAAGTGATGATTTCTGAAGACTGTGTGGTGAAAGGAGAGCGCCCTTTGTTGGTGTATCATTCCACTGCCCAGGAATCAGCGTAGCTGCCCGGTGTTTTCCCAATCTCTTCGTCAAACGATTGATTTTGGTCACTGCGGCGTGGAGTACCACGCCTCGTTTCCAAAACAATCGTTTTCCTCGACCTTGGAAAAATCCCGGGCAGCTACACTTGGCGCCAGGGGCGTTTTAAGTCTCGGAGTTCCTGGTATTTTCAAAAGCGCTTCGTCAGACGGTTGATTAGTCTCACTGGGGCGGTGAGGTAGAGATTTTTCCTAAAAACAGGGGTGTGGATAATTGTGTTTATTTCACTTTGGCGGCTGGTATTTTGGTCGAGAAAGATGGTCTTTAGGCTAAGGTGAAGCACCTTTTGGGCGGAATAGCGCTGGGAGTGGAGTCGGATCGTAATGGCGTTTTTACAAAGGTTTGAGGGTCTTCTGGTTGCTACTTTCAATTTGAACGCATAACATCAAAAATAGTCATAGACGAGAGTGAGGGTGATTGGGAGATCCGATTACCGATATCTTTAAGTTGCATGATAGGTAAAGGCCTTCATGGTTTTGCTTAAAATGTAAGAAGCGGCGAATTACTGATTTAATGGGACAGCAGTGTCTCAGATTTACAGGGCTATTCATAAATGGCGCGTATCATCCTGATTAAGGAGATTTTTTGTGTTCTTCCCCGAAAGTGGGAAGGCGGAGCGTGAAAAATAACTGATTCATGACTAGGTAGGCGTTTCGAGTAGCATCCTGACCCTCTGAAATGGGGGTAAAAGGTAATCGCTGCCACCCCCTTCCGGGGGGACATTTAGGCTAAGGTGTTATACACCTAAGTAATGATCTGTATTGATCATCCGCTTCTTCTGGGGGCCCTTTAAGGGCCCCTATTTTTTCATCATTTGTATGAAGGGCGCGCTCTGTGCCCGCATTGCGCGAACATCCACTATCGTTGTTTTACGCTACCACCGCACGGACTGGCTCGAGACGCCCTAATTAGATGGAATTTCGTAACTACTCTAGGTACCCCCAACATAAACGCGCCCCAAAAGCGAGCTAACCATCTGTAACTGCCAGGGATTTTTTCAAGGTCGAGGAAAGTGATTGTTTTGTGAATGAGGTGTGGTACTCCACGCCGCAGTAAACAAAATCAATCATTTGACGAAGAGATTGGGAAAATACCTGAGCAGTTACGGAATTTCTTCAATAACCCTAATATCGCACCATCCCGCGATGCTCGCGCGGTCAAGGTGGTGATGTCTTCGGTGAAAATAAGATTTTAGACATCTTCTCCCGTGTAACACTATGTCAGTTTGACAAGCTGATTTATTGTAAAGCTTTGGGGGGCTCGGCGTGCTGGAGACTCCGTGCGTAAATATTACCACTAAAGCAATTACAGCTACTTACCTTAGTTCCTAGATTTGACGCCGCTTAATATTTTGCTCCGGGCGATTTTTTACTTTCGTATCCAGCAATAAAAGGTCTAGTGTACTATTGAAGACATAAGATCGGGTGGTTACTTGCTGATTATACGGATTTCGTACTAGTGTCCGGGCAGTGCCAATCACAAATTACTTTAAGTGAATAATATGAGACCATCTCTAATAAATCCCGTACCGTTGCTCGCTTTAAGAGAGTTAGTCATTTTTCCCCAACAGGTGGTTCCTCTATTTGTTGGAAGAGAGAAGAGTGTTAAGGCAATTGAAGAATCACAGCGAGAGAATAAGTTAATCATGCTTGCGGCACAGAAGGATGCCCGTGCCAGCAACCCTGGTAAAAAGGATATCTTCGAAGTAGGAACACTAGGAGAAGTTGTTCAGTTGATTCGACTTGCTGATGGGCCAATAAAGGTATTGGTCGAGGGGCGTACTCGGGCTCGTATTCGTGATTATGTGCAGGAAGACGAGTATATGCTCGTGAATGTTGAGGAGCTTGAGAAGCCGATTGAGGTGACAACTGAGCTCAAGGCGCTTATGCGTTCGGTTAATGCGACTTTCGATCAGTACGTTAAATTGGGTAAAAAGGTGAACCCAGAAATGACGCTGCAGGTGAATGCGATCGAAGATCCTTCACGTTTGGCCGATGCGATAGTGGTGCAGCTGAATGT
The DNA here is from genome assembly GCA_044238365.1 of Bdellovibrionota bacterium. Classification (GTDB taxonomy): domain Bacteria; phylum Bdellovibrionota_C; class UBA2361; order UBA2361; family JBIIDM01; genus JBIIDM01. The sequence goes on from JBIIDM010000033.1 coordinate 10,268, forward strand.
AAAACTTGAGGATAAGCAGGAGATTCTGGAAACGATTGATCCCTACGAGCGACTCGAAAAAATAATCGGGCACATGAAGTCCGAGATCGAAATATTGCAGGTAGAAAAGCGTATTCGAAATCGCGTTAAAAAGCAGATGGAGAAAACGCAGAAGGAGTACTACCTCAATGAACAGATGAGGGCCATTCAGAAGGAACTGGGTGAAAAGGATGATTTCAGAAATGAAATCCAGGAGCTTGAGGATCGGCTAAAGGAAAAGGATATGCCGGACGAAGCTCGAGATAAAACCGATAAGGAAATCCGTAAGCTTAAGATGATGTCACCTATGTCCGCAGAGGCTACGGTAGTACGGAATTATGTCGATTGGATGTTGGCACTTCCGTGGAATGAATGTTCGGACGATCAAATAGATATTGAACATGCTCGTGAGGTCTTGGAAGCTGACCATCACGGTCTGGAAAAGGTCAAGGAACGGATTCTCGAGTACCTTGCTGTTCAGAAACTGGTGGGCAAAATGAAGGGCCCCATTCTATGCCTCGTTGGCCCTCCTGGGGTGGGAAAGACATCGTTGGGTAAGAGTGTCGCCAAAGCGACAGGTCGGAAATTTGTTCGCGTAGCGCTAGGTGGTGTTCGGGATGAAGCCGAAATCCGTGGTCACCGAAGGACGTATATTGGTGCCTTACCTGGAAAGATTATTCAGTCTTTGAAAAAAGCGGGGACGAGCAATCCGGTGTTTCTTCTTGATGAAGTTGATAAGATGTCAACGGATTTTAGAGGTGATCCGTCAGCTGCGCTGCTGGAGGTTTTGGACCCGGAACAGAATGATAGTTTTAATGACCACTACCTGGATTGTGATTATGACCTCTCCAAGGTGATGTTCATCACAACTTCAAATACATTGCATACCATTCCACAGCCACTTCTGGACCGGATGGAGGTGTTAGGGCTTTCTGGTTATACCGAGCTCGAGAAACTTTCCATTGCTAAGAAGTATCTATTTTCAAAGCAGCTCTCGGAAAATGGCTTAAAGGATCACAATTTAACCGTGGAGGACGGGGCGTACGTTGAGATGATTCGTCGCTATACGCGTGAATCCGGGGTGAGAAATCTGGAGCGTGAGGTAGCAACTCTGTGCCGAAAGGCTGCTGTAGAGGTAGTTGAAAAGGGCGAGGATCACCATGTAACGGTAACTCGAGATAGGGTATCGAAGTATCTTGGCCAGCCTCGCTATCGGTTCGGTAGGGGGGAAGAAGAGGATCAGATTGGTCTTACTACTGGGCTTGCGTGGACGGATAAAGGCGGTGAGCTGCTGGTCATTGAAACGACGATCCTTCCTGGACGGGGTCGGTTGCAGATTACCGGCAAACTGGGCGAGGTAATGCAAGAGTCAGCGAGAGCTGCCCTGAGTTACGTTCGGTCACGTGCTGCAATGTTGGGCTTGCCAAAGTTGTTTTACGATAAGGTCGATATTCATGTGCATGTTCCCGAGGGAGCAATCCCCAAAGATGGCCCGTCGGCCGGTATTACAATGGCAACGTCGATGGTCTCAGCGCTTACAGGAATTCCGGTTGATAAGAATATTGCGATGACCGGGGAAATAACGTTGCGTGGGAACGTCTTGCCGATTGGGGGGCTCAAGGAAAAGGCACTGGCTGCTCACCGAGCAGGGGTTCGCCGGGTAGTTATACCGAAAGAGAATGAGAACGATGTCGAAGATGTCCCAGCCACTGTACGTGTCGACCTAGAGTTCATCCCGGTATCTCATGTAGACCAGGTCCTTTATGAAGCTTTGCGTTGCCGTGACCTCAATGACTTTAAGGAACAGCTTCAGAATCGTGCTTCACGATTTGAGCTGCTCTACGGTGATGAAGAGCGGGAAAAATCGAAAGGTGGTGGCCAGGGGCATGTAGCAACTGGAGAGAACGCTGCACTTGAGGATGTTGCGCACTGATCGGGTCCGCGAGGTTGGTTGATCTCTTCGTTAAGAGGCAATTTCTCTCACTGCGACGTGGAGTACCACGTCTCATTCGCGAAATTACCTCTTGCCTCGACCTCAACTCGCGAACCCTAGCTGAGCCGTTGGGGGACCCGTTCGTCAAGATGGGATTTTTGGTGAGCTGTTACGGGGATGGGAATAGATTCAGAGGGGGTGCTGTGCCCGGTCTATAGGTGGGCGAGAAGTGCCCCTCATAGCATTGCAGCGACTGATAAGTCGGGTGATATCACCTTTGCTGAGCTGGATAATTTAATCAATGCGGCTGCAGACGGGCTGCTGGCGGAGTGGATTGGGCCTGCGTCTTCTTTATCCTTAGGGTTGGTGGTTGGGCCTGCGCCATCGTTGGATACGATGGTGGCTGTATTGGCCGTACTCCGACTGGGGGGACGGATTGCACTTTTGAATGAGCGTTTAGGTGCCGGTCTGGTTGGGACACAGGCAGAGATCGCAGATGTAAAGCTGCACAGTCCTTCATTTAACATACGTAGCCCGAAGACTTTGAGGATCGCTCGATCCGTTCTTGGTGAATGGGCTCCATCAAGTACTCTCGTAATCTTCACATCCGGGTCGGAGGGTTCTCCCCGTGGTGTTATTCATTCCGCCTTTACAATTGCCGCTCATCTTAAGGCATCTACATCCAGATTAAGCCTTCGTGCCCAAGCCTGTTGGATGGTGTCTCTGCCGTGCTTTCATGTCGGTGGCCTGCTCATACCACTGCGAATGTGGTGGTGTGGCGGTCGTTGTGTTTTTCCTAGCAACCTGCAGAGAACGACACTAGTGGAAACGCTTGAGACGTACCCGTTTATTTCACACGTTTCATTAGTGCCACAGATGTTGGAGGAAATCTTAACGCAACCGCAAGGAGAGGCAGTCCTGAGAAGCTGTCAGGTTGTGCTTCTTGGGGGGGCGCCGCTCTCCTCATCGTCTCGAAAGAAAATTCTTGAACGTCAGCTTCCTGTGTGGGCAGGGTATGGGTCTAGCGAGCTTTGTTCGCATATCACGCTAGGACCACTTTCGGCAGCTGATGGAGGGTCAGGACATCCGATTGAGGGAGCCACGATTTTTTTCAATGCTGATGGACAAATTGGTGCCGACTTTCCGGCCTTGTTTGTCGGATACTGTGGGGAGGAGAAACGTGACCCCGGGTTGCCGTATTGGAGTTCGGATTGCGGGGAATTCAGTCGAGATGGAGAGTTGATTGTTCTTGGGAGGGTTGATCGCGTAATTATCTCGGGCGGGGAGAAAATTGATCCTCATTACGTGGAAGAGATAGTTATGAAGCACCTCGCACATCGCTGTGTTGTACTTGGTTTTCCGGACCCAAAATGGGGCGAGCGCCCGGTGCTGTTTGTCGAGCACGGGCAGATAGTGGCGGGCACGTTTCTAGATCTGCAGCAATGGCAGAATAAAATGGAAGCTTGTATTCGGACTATTGTGAATGATCATCTTCCGACCTTATTGCGCCCTGAGATAATTATTACGATCCCACAATTTCCGGTCACCGCGTTGGGGAAAATCGCTTTTAGCGTGCTTCGGGTCGAATACCTTGATCGAATTATTCGTGAAACTGAAGCTCCAGAGTGTAAAGGCCGCGTTTGATGCACGCGTTGATGGGAAGATTTAGGTACAGAGGAGAACCGCATCATTCTTGTAAAAGTAGCGATAGCAAAAGGCCGCAACGCATATGAAAAATATTTATATCATCCTAATAGTTCTCCTTATAATTGGCATTGGATGTGGGGGGGGGGGGGGGCCGAAAACACAGATCCGAATATTCCGGAGCAGCAACGACTTAATGGAATCATTAAGGAGAACTACGATACAGGGGAGATTCATTACGATCATCACTATTTGAACGGAGTTCGGGAAGGTCCTACAAAAGAGTACTACAAGACCGGTAATCTTAAAATGTTATGGACTTATAAGAATGACAAACTTGACGGTATTACTAAGAAATTTCGTGAGGATGGAGAGATTTCTAGTGAGTGGAATTATTTGAATGGTGTCCTTCAAGGCGTCGTCCGGGAATATTCGACCTCGAATAATATTAGTAATGAATGGAATTTTGAAAGCGGAGCACTGAATGGGAATATGAATAATTACTATGATAATGGCGAGCTTCATTACTCGTATATTTATACAAATGGGGAGCTCAATGGCATTACTAAGGAATTCTACGCGAATGGAAAGCTTAAGGCGGAGTGGATGTACAAGAATGATAAGGTCGAAGGTCTCAATCGAAATTATTATGAAAATGGAGATTTGCAGTACGAAGTTGATTATCTCGGCGATAAGCCGAACGGTATTCTTAGGAAGTACGCCAAAGGAGGTGCCGTAACTGATGAGTGGTATTACAAAGATGGCCAGGTTCAAACTGGCTCTGTATTACTAAATATGGCGAAAAAGATTCCCTTTACCGCATTGCCGCCTCGGTTGGGGGCACCGTTGATGCGGTAAAGATGATACATTAGCTTTGATGGAAGGCAGATCAGAGAAAATAGCCTTTGACGAGTTTCGGGTAACGTATCTTGATCGAAATGTTCGTAAGGAACTTTTGCGAGAGTTCGTAGCTGTCTGATCAAGTTTCACCTAAAACCCTATCCAGCTCGGAAATTCCGTACAAGGGTACCGTTATGATATTGTCGAAACGGCCAAAATTTTCAGTGCTGATTCGTATACCAAGTCTTTGCGCTTTTTCTTTCAGGAATATCTGCAAACTATGCATTGCCCATTCTAGCTCCACGTAGCAACAGAACCTTCCGGGTATTGCGGGTTTTCCACTGTTGTAACTGTTTTAAAATTGAGCGATGTATTTTCAACTAGTTAAGTGTGTTAAAGGTATCTGCTCATTAATCCGGGGCATATTAGACATACACGATACGCAACATTTTGAAATTATGTACTTTTACCATTTCAAGTGAGTGATTTGCCCCGGGTTAATGAGCAGATACTGTTAAAGTTGTTGTAAATCCAAAAGACAAGGGTAATTTCGATGAAATATTGCCAAAAGGCAAGGGTAAAAGATGCCTAATACGCTGCCCATTCACCTAAAACATCGCTTGAAAAGGATATAGACTTATAGGATGGGAAGATTTAATTCGGTATAAGTACCGAAGAAATGCGAATCATTCTGGTAAAAGTAGCGATAGCACATGCTGTAAATTCTTCCCCGCGCCTCCCTCTCTAGCTAACTCGCTGGCCCATCCATCAATTTTTTGATTTAAGTTTTTGAGAAAGAGTAGAGTATAGAGCAATCGGCAGAAAGATATCCTGGTTACTGATTGTCGCCCTTCTGACGCGAAACTGCTGTCTGTTTCAGATAGAGATTTAGATGTGCGCCTAAGCTTGACGCCGCGGAGTGTGCGTATGAGTAGTCTGATAATAACAATGATCCGGAAGGGCCGTCGGAACTTTCTGACAGAAGCCGTAGGCATGGACATTGCCACGGCTTTCGGTGTGACGGAAAACGAGGATCTTATGGGCTTCCGGATTGGAAATGCCCTGGTTGATCTGCAGACTCCCGTAAATACGGGCGGAGCAGCTTCACCAATTTATCTATCAGACGATTCGCCCGATGCTCGTCATTTCTATTGGCATAGTTTTTCTCACATAATGGCGCAAGCGGTTAAGAGACTTCATCCTGGCGTTAAATTAGGAACTGGTCCGGCAGTCGAGAATGGTTTTTACTACGATTTCGAGCGTGAAGAACCTTTTGCATCAGAAGACCTGATTGCTATTGAGGAGGAGATGAAGCGCATAATTCTCGCGGACTTTCCGTTTGAGCGGATGCAGGTGACAGCGGGGGAAGCCCGGTTTCTGCTGACCCAGTGCAAAGAATCCCTGAAGTTGGAATTGTTGGATGAGCTGTTGTCGCGGGGGGATGCTATTTCTTTTTATAAGGATGGTGAGTTTATCGACATGTGTAAAGGACCCCATGTTCTTTCCACAAGGCTTGAAGGCTATTTTAAATTATGGGATATCGGCGACGCGTACTGGCGCGGGGATGAGAGGCGCCAAGTGTTGCAGAGAATTTACGGGACAGCATTCCTAAGGAAAGACGATCTGACGGATTACCTTGCCTCAGTTGAAGAGGCTAAAAAGCGGGATCACCGTAAGTTAGGGCGAGAACTTGACCTCTTCAGCATAAGTAATGAAGTTGGGCCCGGTTTGCTTTTGTGGCATTCCCGTGGCGAAATTATTCGGGAAGTAATAGAAGGGTATTACAGGAAGCGGCACCGAGAGGCCGGTTATGATTTTGTTCATACACCACATATAGGTAAATGCGAGTTATGGAAAACGAGTGGTCATCTGGATTTTTATCGAGATGAGATGTTTCCGGGTATGGAGATTGAAGGACAGACCTACTATCTTAAGCCTATGAATTGTCCCTTTCATGCTCAGATTTACAAGAGTAGGCTTCGATCGTACAGAGACTTGCCGCTCCGTTTTGCCGAGTGGGGATCCGTGTATCGGTTTGAACGAGAGGATACTTTGCACGGTGCCGCGAGGGTACGGGGGTTTACGCAGGACGATGCGCATCTGTTCTGTTCGCGGGGGACCAAATGCCGGACGAGATCGACAAAATGCTTGAGCTATGTTTCTCCATATTAGGGGATTTTGGCCTATCTGATTTACAGCTACATTTAAGTTGTCGACCCGAGAGGAGGGCAGGAACAGACGACGACCGGAGTATGGCGGAACAGGCGCTTAAAGCGGCTTTAGAACGAACCGGTAAGCCCTTCTCAGTGAGTCCAGTGGGCGGCGCGGACCTAAAATCGAAGTCTGTGTAAAGGATGCTCTTGGAAGGCAGTGGCAGTTATCGTCCATACAGTTCGATTTTAATTTGCCGGACGCTTTTGCACTCGCATATGTGGGAGAAGATGGACGTGAGCACCGACCATTTATGATCCATAGAGCATTCTTCGGTTCGCTTGAGCGCTTCTTAGCTATCCTACTTGAACATTATGCTGGACATTTTCCAACCTGGTTGGCACCAGTCCAGGTCATTGTGCTGCCCATCTGGCAGAATCATACTGAGTACTCGCAGGGAGTTGTGAAACACCTGGTGGATAACGGAATAAGGTGTGAACTCGATTCAAGCAATAACACTTTGAACTATCGTATTCGTGCGGCGCAGAAGATGAAAGCTCCCTATATGATTGTTATAGGTGATAAGGAGCTGGCTTCTGGCACGTTGGCCGTGAGGGTAGGTAGTGGCGAGACGAGCGAGTTTGCGTCACAAAGTGAGTTCCTTGAGTTTATTCGGCGGGTGGTTCGCTCGAAGGCGTAGAGGGTGGCGGTATAGGCAAAAAGAAGAGAGTCCCTGCTCCTCTATCGCTTGTTTTTGAAGGACCAGCAGACCGCCAGTTTTCAAGGAGTCAGTAATCGTTGGGCTTGCGCTTCATCCTTGGCCTTGTTCACAGCAGCGTGGGCTTGTTGTAGATCCTGGTCTGCTTCATACTTCGCGACTTTTCTAGTTGTATGGATCTTATGGTGGAAATTTTGTCCACCTGAGTGGTGCTCGTAAACGTTCACCAGTTTGGCGAAAACAGTACGAGTAGTCGTGCTTTCGGATTTAAGGTTCGACCTCCGTCGCCTCTACCCGTACCGTCGAACGTCCCGGCTCACCCAGCACGAGCGATAACAATCCACCCATTGCCCCACTGCTGGTAACAGCAAATAACCAGATGACGCCCATCGCGAGCGCCTGTTCGTAGTCTAAGGTATCCGGCACCAGAAAAAAGGCATACCCATTCTCTCTAACGCCGAGGCCCTGCCATGATATCGGCAAGTTGCTGAGCACATTCACAAACGGAATGCTCACGAGCAGCGTTGGCCATGGTACCGTTACACCCAGTGCTTGTGCCATTCCCTGATGTAGTCCAATTTGCCAGATGTGAAAGATAAGAGAAAGTACGGTTATAGCCAGTACCGTCGAAGGGTCTCTTGGGATTGCTCTAGATAGTTGTTCGGCCTTGATGCGAAGTTGATGTGATTCAGGCACAATTCGGAGCAATAATTCAGGTCCAAAAAACCAGAGGAGTACAACTCCGAGGCCACCAACACTTAACGTGAGCCACAGCCACAGTGGTAACATGTTTCCGCCAAAAAGGACGACAGAAATGACTCCAATCATCGTCAACACAACGAGTCCATGGGCCCTATCGGCCGCAACCGTGGCAAGGCACATAGTTTTCGGATGGTTCGCATCGCTCACCAGGATCGCTCGTGTCATATCACCACCGACAGTACCGATACCTAACACGTTTACAAACATTCCCGTAAAGTATGCTTGTGCAACTTTCTTTAGCGAGATCCTGACAGGTTGGTGTTTTATTGCTACCGTGTCGAGGCGTCTTGTATCTCTCCCTTCATTTCCGCGGAGTATCAACCACCACTTAACCACGCTAATTAACTGTCCGCCCATATAGCCAAAGGCGACCAGAACCACCATGAGTGGAGACACTTTTGAGATTACTCTTTGAAAGTCCTCTAGTTCTACTGTTCGAACCAGAATATACAGGAGAAGCCCGCTTACAATGAATTTTAAAAGGGTCTTAATGGTCATGTAAAATATGCAATCAGAGAAGAGTCTTACCGAGGACTATACCGTATCACCGAGGCTCTGTCATGCAAGTGCCCGTCATATTGAGAAAACGGGTCAAGTCGGGGTGTCTATGATAATTTTAGTTCGATGGCGAGTAGGCTGCGCCATCGGTCGCAAAGGGTTCTCTTGGGTAAGTTTTTATTGTAAATTCAAGCTGTTGGTTTGTTCTTAGCGCATGGTAATATCGCAGACGCATATCAGGGGGTGCCAATTATGTATCAAGGGTCGATGAACGGTGTTGCAGGAGTAAGCATGCAGAAGGGGTATGGCCGGAATCTGATGTTACCTAACAATGCCACGGTAAACGGGTTGAACCGAGGGGCTCAGGTGTAGGATGAGTAACCACGTTACAAGTATTCGCCATTTTGAGCTTAATTAGGGTGCGACGTTGATTTTAAGAAGCTACACCCGATATGAGTACTTATCGCGTTAAGCGACGGGAACGACGCATTTTTGGCGAAATCCCCAACTGTAAGTGTCTGTTAGGTCCATTTGCTTAATAGACTTCTATACCCATTGCACTGGAGGCTTTTGCGCTAAGTATAAATATTGTTACCGTAATCAACAAGCTGATAACTCCTGTCCCAGCCTTTTTCCGGAGGAAAAGCTTCTTATTCGACAGGTTTGATTAGAACCAATATTGGATACCTTTCGGATCTGGTGTCAACATCATTATGACAAGGAACCGCCGAAAACACCCATCGCGCTAGCTTGTCAGTATGTGCTCAGGAACTGGAATGAACTTACCTATTTTCTATATGATCGGACGCGTTCCCTTCCATACCAATGATATTGAGGGGGTATTCCGTAGCATTGTAAATGCACGTAAAGCATTTCTCCATGTTAGTTCATTTGAAGGTGGCAAGGCGCTCGCCATCTACTTTTCATTGGTCAACTCATGCCAATTGATTGATATTAATCCATTCCTCTATCTTGCCGATGTATTCAGAAGAATCGGTGAACATATAGCGAACACAGGGCAAAAAGTCACAAAACTTCGCTTATAACGATCTGGGTTATTGACAATTTAGGGGCAAACACTCTCTTTTCTAATTCATAAACAGATAGCTACATGACTTTTTGACTTGGTTTCAGTATACCAACGTCGACGATCTGATCCCTCGACATTGGAAGGAACTCTTTTACGAAGAGGCGAGACAGAGATATTTTATTACACCATTTCAGAGGCAGCTGCCGCCTACGCCAGAGATTATTTTATCAACCTCCTATACTGCGACACAAAACCACACCCTTTTTCTCTAGAAGTTACTTTAGCTCCAAACACACACTCCTGCTAGGTGTACCCGAGGCTGTGCTTACTTTACAATAGACATTCCATCCCAAGAGGATTGGAATAAACAACCCGGATTTTCGTTCACTCTTGATAAATTGAGGAGTTAGGAGTTTAGAGTCTGAAGAAAAACTCATCGAGATAGCCCGATGAGTTTTGTTCCCAAACTTCCCTTTAGTTGCTACTTTAAATCCGCTGTTCCATTGCGAAATCTACGGTTGATTGTGTCAATTTCAGGGAGTTTAGGGATGCTTATAACCTTGTTCCCTACAATGCGAACACCGCTTCCCAATTCAAAGATAGAAATGACGGGTATCGAGATGGAGGGTAGCTTGTAATCTTTTGCCAGAGTCTTATATCCCAAAAGCTCCTCACAATGTTTCTTGTTTTTGCGATATAAAAACACAGCAAGGTCTAAGTAAATACTTGACCAAGCCCAACTTAATGCTCCTAAACCTCCTTCGTGATCAACAAGCATTACTTCATCTTCTCTCAAATCTAATGTTGCCAACCAAGCTTGGCCGGCATTAAATCGAGCATGAGCACAACTCGGTTCGTTGTAAGTATTTTCTGAAAAAAATGAGAAAATCTGTAAGGTATCGTCTTGGGAAAGAAGGTGTCGGTGTTTTAACTCTGAGCGGACAACATCAGCTGATGTTTTGGTTTCGCTTCGAGTCGTTAGCCAGAGTTTTATCTTTTCGCGAGTTTCCTTTGAGGCTAGGAACTCTGTAGGGACAGCTCCATATTGTTTTTGGATCGCATTTGTAAGACTTCGATTTTGATCGAAGTCTATTAGGATAACACGCAGCCCTTTTTTCTTGAAATATTCTGCCAGCTTCAATAAATAGGAAGTCTTGCCGGTATTTCCAGGACCAAACAAACCGATTCTAATCCCTTCATTAGCCATTTTGAAAAACCTCTTTAGGGTACTCTTGATACTATGTAGATGATTAAAAAAAAATAATGCAAATCAATTGCAATTAAATTTTAGGTATGCCAAAGTCTCTTTTATTGAAAATATGTTACGAAAGGTTATGCAGACACAAATTGTTTCTCAGATTGTACATTGTAATAAAATCTTAGAAGAATATAGAAATAGTCTTCGAAGACTAGAAGGACCAATAGACTATCTGGAGTTTCGAAAAAGCAATCTTGAAGAAATAGCTCCTATCTTTCTTGAACAATATAAACTCAAGAACAAAAATGAAATTTTAGGAAAGTGTGAAGAAGCGACGCTTTCTTTTATGGAAGATCTAATTACAGTCTTTGGACTGTCTGATGTTCCTGAGATATTTTTTGACGCTGTAGGAATTCTTTTTTCAACTCCCGTGGAAAATTCAAGATTCTTCCGGTATGAGGAGAATCAAGAGTTTGCTAGAAAGATTGGTAATTACTCATTAACCCGGGGCAAGTCCGCTTATGAGGCTTGAGCTGCAGTTTTTCGAATTAGCGAGTGCAATGGTGGAATCTGTCCAAGATTTCCCAGGCGGTCGAGCAGGTAACTCC
>JBIIDM010000193.1:0-6490 GCA_044238365.1 Bdellovibrionota bacterium
GGTAGTCGTTAGGCTCACCTAATGCGGTGTCATTTTCCATCAGACTTTGGTTTTTTGCTCGCTTGCCAATAGCAATATTGGTCGGTTTTTTAGGGATTACTCAACATTCTTCGTCGGCGAAAACTGTCCTTTTCTACCCGGCGCTGACATATAGCGGGTGCGCAGTTTTCGGCCGCAGATATTTATGTGGGATCTAATATTGGGTGGGGCATGCAATTTGGCACTCTTGAGAAGCGGCCTGCATTTGAGGCGTACTGGAGTAAGGTGAGTGATCGGGATGCTCACAGGCGGGCAGGGCAGCTTGATGATATGGGTGTGGCGGGGTAGTGGTGCTCGCTTCTATCCAAATATCAAGATCCTTGGTGTATCTTGGTTCGGTATACCGGATTACTGCATACCCACCAATTATAAACCTGAGTTCGACGTAAGAACTGCGGTAACTGGCTGAAATTACTTCATCCACTTCGTTGCTCATGATATAAAATGCTCGACGTAGCAAGCTGTTAGCCTGCGCTTTTATATCACTGCACGCCTCGTGTCTAAAGCAATTTCAACCACTTACCTTTGTTCTTACGTCGAGCTCAGGTTATAAGGTATCGAACTTTATATTCGTTTAAGCACAGCAGTAGATCTAAGTAGTGACGGTTCATCGTAGTTTAACCTGCCCTTTATAACTTGCGCTTCATGAATTAGTTCCGCGACTGCCTGAAATTTTTCCAGGTCTGTTTTTGATTGCCAGTATGTAAGGGAGTCGGATGAATCGAAGTTCTCGATTTGACCTTTGAAGATCAATTGCCATTCCTTTCGTTCCGCGACTGGTGTTTTTGTAGTTTTGTCTTTCCGAGACCGTATCTTTTGATAAGCTGTATGTCACCTGTACACAAGCAGATTAGCGTGATAGTGATGGCTATGTTTGCCATCATAGCATTTGTGAGATTGTTGAGCCAGCTCTCCAGTTTTTTAACGAATAGTGGGTGTGACCACACTACCTTTTACCCCGCATAAACTCCCCAAACCGCTCCAGTCGCTGTATCGCTTCATCCAACACCGCTCGATCCACCGATAAAACAAACCGACAGTAATCCTTGAGCCCGGTCCAGGTCGCATTATTAATCGCTAAATTTTCCCGAACAAACAAAAGTTCCGCAATGGTATCCCCATCAATCCGAATCGTTCGACTATGCCCCCCCCCCTCATTGATCTCAACCTCCTGGCCTAACCAGGCTGTTGGTCGTGCTACCAGAAACAATCCCCCTTGAGGTGTTATGACACTCCAGCCCTGTTCAGTAAGGACCCTCTCCAATAGCAGGGCGCGGCTATGTAATTCCTTCCGTTGTAATTCGAGATGCTCGACCAGAGCAGGTTCACCACCGACCTGCGCCTCAAAGAGCCGTTGCATGGAATGTAGGGTGGTATAGTGAACATCTTTCGTGATACTGCGCCGAAGTTCGGTAGGGGTAGAGTCTCCGCTCCAGTAGAGGTAGGCAAAACGGAGTCCGGCACCGGCAAATTCCTTGGAAATGCCTCCGAGCAGGGCCAGTTGACCGCGGGATTCTGGTTTAATACGGTACATCCAGCTGAGATCAACTTCGGAGATGCTGAACTCTAAGCCTGCAAAGACAGCATCAATAAGAACGATAGACTTGTATTCCCAGGCCACCTCTATCAGTGATCGCAGCTCGGCGGAGGTATAGACTATGCCAGTGGGGTTCGATATGGGTGCATTCAGGTAGACAATGCTCGGCGTTGATTGGTTGTTTAAGGCCATTCGGAGTTCGGTGGGGCCAAACTTAAAACCGTCTTCTGCGTTCCCGGGAATAATGCCCAGGCTAACTTTGTAATAGTCTAAGGCAGCCCGGAAGTAGCCGTAGGCACCCTCTGGAAATAGCATTGTCATTTCCTGATTACGCGCGTAACGCAGGATACTCGAAAATAGCGAGGCGACACCCGAACCAAAAAATAGTTCTCCAATTCGGGATTCCGCCAAGCCAAATCGCTTTTGCAGCAGTATTCGGATGACAGGCTCCGGATTTGCTGCGTCAAGAGCAATATCACGCATTACAAATGATTCTAAGACGACTTTTTTCAGATACAGAGGGGCATTCAGATAATTTTCACCATAGTCCAGGCGAATACTTTCTTTATTAAAGGGAAGTTCATTTCCTGTAATTGCCGGGTGGGAAAAGGCTTCGTCTACTTTGGGATGAATATCCGCGCGCCATTCAATTGAGTCAACACTTTTTTCGTGTGAGTCATGATGTTCGTGACTAGCAAGATCTTTACTCGATAACGCGGGCTCTTTGAAGAATATAAGGTCATCGAGTAGTTGCTCATATAAGTACTGGGCCATGAGCGGAACTCGACTGTAGCTGAGTTCCGCAGCGCGAATGAGTAATTGTCGAAGTTGAGCTGTTTTGGCAAACGAGATACAGAGGGATAGTTGGGGGTAGACCTTATTTTTTATGAGATCGACTACGAACATTACATTTGACGGGAAAGCATGATTACTCAAGTAATCGAAGAATCCGTAGTAGGGCGGTTGGCTAGAGAGTTTAAACTGGTCAGAAAGGTCAATAACGAGAAACGACCCCACCTCTTGCGCTGTGCGGAGAAGCGCTTCAAAAGCAACCGGGCTCTTAATTTCGTGATCTTCCAGTGCAGTAATTACTACTGCAGGACGAAGTCGTTCCATAAGGAGACAGGTAATAGGCTGATTCCGGGGTGCTTCGATAATGGAATCATCTTCCAATAAGCCAAATGGAAGTTTGCCCCGGAGTCTGGTCTCGACCAACGCGCAACCAGGCGCCATGATTTCAAAAAGGTTGCCGAACAGTGCTTCGCGGGAGGTGGATACCAGGACATCATCCTTGTCCAGAGTTAGGTTATGATAAATGTGAAGATACTTTGTTATCCGGGTCCGAAGAAGCTCACCTCCTTCGGTTTCCCCGTAGGGAAAGCATTCTATGGTATCAATTTTTTCGCATATGTTTGCCAGGAAAGAGTACCGCTCCTCAGCTATTTCCGGGTCTATATCAGAGAGATCCAGGGCACTTCTCACGTCCTTGAACTGCTCTTTCTTCAGTACGGTAAATATGCGTTTAAGCCAACTTGGATAGCTTAGGCTTCCCTCATATACCGATACAGCATGATAAATGGGTGCGCCCTTATTCAGGTACTGATAAGCGGTAGATGCGCTGATACTGGTCTCTGAGCGTTCTGTTACATAGAATTCAAAGCGGTGTCGACTGGCTCGTTCGATGTCGACCAGTTGGTTAATATCAGTATCGTCAGTTTGTTTAACTCTTGCCTGCCAAATCTTGGAGACATTAAATCCCCTTCTACGGAGCATGTGCGTCAGCACCGCTTCGCCTGGTCGTCCACCGAGATTAAGTACAACTTTTCCGGTAGGACGCAAAAGCTCAATGGCTTGTTCAATTGCTTTTGCAATTAGGCCTAAGCCGAATTCGTCCTCAAGGTACCCCTGCTTTTCGCAGTAATTACTTAGGGAATAGAGAAATTCGTCACTAGTGACTCCCGATGCAAGCTTCTGCATTACACCTAATTCGGGGGATAGGACCTGAGGAATACATCCGATTATACGGTCGATTGTGGTGGGGTGCTCGAAGAAATAGTCAAGAAGATCTGATTCCGCAAAGGTCACTCGGTCGAGTAGGGTCAGTCGTTCATTATCGAATGCGGGGGTGCCGTCTTCCGAAAGTGCGTTAAGATAGAGATTGAGCTTTGAACATAAAATGGCGCGCGGATTGATATCGACACCAAAAACTCTTGCTGGTTTCCAGCGCAGTGCGACCGCTAGGCTGATCCAGCCACAACCGGTGCCAAGTTCCACTATGCTTCTGGCGTAAAACTCTGATCGGGGAAAACGAGCAAGACCCTCGTAAAAAGTCATTGACCATTCTTCGGGACTGAAAACACTAGGGAAAACGATTAGGCGCAGTGACAGGGATTCGCCCTCTGGTCCCAGGATTGGATGTTCCAGATAGGATAAGTGTAGCAGGTGCTCGGCGTGCGCGCAGATTTGTTCGAGGGTGTGCCGGGCGGCTTTTTGAGTTGTCGGATCTTCCAGCTTTTCAAGAACTTCGCGCAGTAGCTGGAGGGTTTCTTGACTGGAGGTATTGCAACGGGTGATTAGTTCTTCAACTGGGATAGTGGCCATGGTAATTTTATTGCTCACAGCAGGCTAGCTCTATTGTTTGCAGGGCGTCTAAACCCGTGATGTCTGCAATCGGGCGGTTTTTATCAACTGCCGGTGAAACGATACATAAGTATTATTGTATTTCCGTACAGCTTCTCTTTTTCAAGTACAAAGTTATTCAACGTTAATGCTTCTCGCTCTTTAGGGTCGATTTGAATAATAACCAAAGCTTGAGGTTTTAATAGGGCTGGTCGTTCGGCGATCATGGTCAGTGCGGTGAACCACAGCCCCTGGTACTGCGGTGGCGCAACATACACGATATCGAACGATTTCTTTGTATTTTTAAGATAGGCAAAGGCATCCATACAGCGCACTTCTGAACACTCGAGAGCCCCCACAGTGACCAGGTTATCCTTAATAACTTTCGCTGCGACTTCGCTCATCTCGACAAAGGTACACCACGTGGCGCCTTGGCTCAGAGCCTCTATGCCAACGCTACCACTACCTCCAAAGAGATCGAGAAATAATACAGGGCGGGGCTCTTCCTCCTCGCCCCTTATAAACGCCAAAGGTCTTAACGTATCAAACAAGGCAGTTTTGACGCGATCGAGTATCGGGCGAGTGGTGTCACCCGGTACCGTATTCAATACCCTACCGCGAAAACGTCCTGATACAACGCGCATGAACTACTCAAAAAAAGATAAGTGCCCAATACTACCGAAGCGGTTGCTGCAGATCCCAGTTCTCAAGGTACTCGGTGAGAAACGAAAGGAAATGACCACTCAACGAGCCATCAATTACACGATGGTCATATGACAAGGTCAGGTAGCACATCTCCCGAATCGCGATCATGTCGTTGACAACCACTGGACGCTTCTTGATCGCACCAAGGCAGAGGATAGCAGCTTGTGGCTGGTTAATAATCGGAGTGCCGATAATTGTACCAAAGACTCCGGGGTTGGTAACAGTAAATGTTCCCCCGGCAACATCGTCCGGAAGTAGTTTTTTGTCACGTGCTCTCGTCGCGAGATCGTTTAGACCGCGGGCAATGCCGACAAGGCTCAGCTCCTCAGCCTTCTTGATAACAGGAACGATCAATCCGCTCGTTCCCAAGGCAACGGCACAACCGAGATTGACATGTTTCTTGAGGATTATGCTCTTACCATCAACTGAGCAGTTAATCATCGGAAATTTCTGAATTCCGCGGACTACGGCTTCAAGGAAGAAGGGAGTAAAGCTTAGGTTAAAGCCTTCCGATTTTGCAAATGCACTTTTATGCATCGCACGGTATTTAGATATGTTGCTGACGTCAATTTCCTGCACCGAATAAACGTGAGGGCTGGTGTGCTTGGACCGAACCATGTGCTCGGCAATCGCTTCGCGCATACGGTCCATCGGTATGATCCTGGTTCCCTGCGGGCTCCAGTCGGTTGTCGACGGCATGGCTGAGGCGGCCTCCTGGCCTGATGATGGCGCTTTGCCAGTTGCAGCAACAGGTGTCGCCGCTTTTGGTGTGGGCGTCGCAGCAGGTGCAGCCCTTCGACTAACGTACTCCAAAAAGTCATTTTTGGTCACTCGACCGCCAGCCCCGGTTCCGGCTAGGGCTTCAACTTCAAAGAGTGGGATGCTATGGCTTTGTGCAAGATTTTTTACGAGCGGAGAAATAACCGCATTTGACTTGTCCGATGTTGCAGCCGTCTGTGGCTGTGCGGGTGCTGGGGCCCCGACCGCAGCGCCAGCGGGAGGCGTGCCAGCGGGCGCCGGTTCGGCCTTGGCATTTGCTGTTTGGCCCTTGGTTGCTTCTGTATCGATAACGGCAATCTTCTGTTTAACGGGGACCACGTCTCCTTCGTTAAACAATACTTCCGTTAAGATTCCCGTGTCAGGAGCAGGAATCTCCGAGTCGACTTTATCGGTTGATATTTCAAGGATTATTTCGTCCTTTTCGACGCTATCGCCGGGCTTTTTAAGCCAGCGCGCGATCGTTGCTTCCGTTATAGATTCCCCCATCTGGGGCATTAGCATGTCAATCTTCATCTATGACCCACCTGCA
Source organism: Bdellovibrionota bacterium (assembly GCA_044238365.1). Lineage (GTDB taxonomy): Bacteria > Bdellovibrionota_C > UBA2361 > UBA2361 > JBIIDM01 > JBIIDM01. The sequence continues at coordinate 6,210 of JBIIDM010000193.1, forward strand.
ATACACAAAGTTCAATATCAAGAGCGATTGGAGAATACCACATCTTGGCCTAGCTTCAAGGACTCACTTGTAGAAAATTGTTTTGAAGCGATTGAAAGTTCCGAAAACCAGCAGAAATCTCTGAGAATGGTCAGCACACGGAGAGATATTATCGACCTGAGTTCGACGTAAGAACTGCGGTAAATGGCTGAAATTACTTCATCCACTTCGTTGCTCATGATATAAAATGCTCGACGTAGCAAGCTTCACAGCCTGCGCTTTTATATCACTGCACGCCTCGT
>JBIIDM010000034.1:0-21592 GCA_044238365.1 Bdellovibrionota bacterium
AACTGCCAGGGATTTTTTCAAGGTCGAGGAAAGTGATTGTTTTGTGAATGAGGCGTGGTACTCCACGCCGCAGTGAACAAAATCAATCATTTGACGAAGAGATTGGGAAAATACCTGAGCAGTTACCATTTACCTTTGTTATTGCAGGGTAGTTGCGTGAATAATCCAAGCTAGCACTGTTGGCTGCCGATGCACTGACGCGGATCGATTGGTCCGTAGCAGGTGTTCCCAAACTGTACATACACATCCGTGCTGCTAGTATTCTTCAAGGCTTTGTTTGCAACGCTTGAAGCACTCTCGCCTGAACCACCGCAACCCACTGCGCTGTATGCTCTGAATCTCCATCCATCATTCGTAGAGTAGAGACCGAAGCGGGCTACAATATTTCCCTTTGAATCGAGCATCTCAGTACAACCTGACGCGAAAACGGAAGTCCCGGGCTTAGCAATCAACCCGATCGTATTCTTACGAGGATCACCTGAAGAAAAATGATCGGAACCCATGGTTTTATAAATCAGACCACTAGGCCATCCCGATACTTTGGCACACCCCTTTTCTAACCCGTCGCGCACAACCTTCTTAAATTGTGAGAGTGAGATATTTAACTGTGTGGACTCTCCGCTCTGAGCGTTCTTTTGGCAAAAAGCTTAACAGCTCCTGTGCTGTCTCCACGCCACAACCGAAGAAACGAAACCGAGCAGGAAGCTTAACGGCTCCCAATCTTTTATCAGTTGGAAGTTCCAGGTAGCCGTCCTTTATAGCGATTCTCGTGTGGCCCTCAAGTACGTCACAATTGTCAAGAATCAGGGCCCTAGAACTCTTATATCTTTTATAATCGACATCCTCCTGTGCAAAGGCATGACCGGTTACTCCCAACACACCTACCAGCAATATAAAACACGCCCGTAAACCTTCTACCTTTCTGCACCGTCTTTCCATATCACCACTTAAAAAATTTTTAAACCTCGGCTCTGCCGTCTATCAAGACACGCTTTACGATAGTCTCACAATACCCACCACCAGAACAGACAGAAATTTCAAATCTGAGGTTTGAAACGAAGGTGCCTGCCCCCCCCATCTACCGGTTGCCTGACGTCAATCCCACCAAACCGGAAGTGACGAGCAAAAGGAGGAATTTATTCAATGGATCAATGAGAGCGACAAGAATTTTTCTGTGGCTTGTTGAAAGCAGTCATGATGAGTAGAATTAGGCGTCGAACCGATAATCTGGACGTAATACATGCTTGCAGGACGGTATACCTTCGCCCTTTTACCTTGCTCCTTATGACTCATCCAACAAAGACAGTACCACTAAGCGACTATTTTCCCCCACGATGGGTTAGCGCATTCATTTGTGCCGCTCTCATTAGCTGGATACTGTACTCATTACGAGAGATGGTGGTTCTGCTCGTATGCGGCTACGCTATCGCCTACTCGATTAACCCACTGCTTATTCGTCTCGAAGCCCATGGAATCCGCCGCTCGCTGGGCGTGTTTATTTTAGGTTTTGTTACACTTTTGGGCGTATTGTTCTTAACGCTCACGATACTTCCCTCGTTGTTTTTTCAAGCATCCTCACTAATTCAGAAGCTTCCCGAGTATTCAAAAATCGCCCAAAACAAACTGGTCATTATCGTCGACGAGATCGACACCTTGGTTGATTCCTATATGGGCGTTGCCACCGCCCCGGGGGCTCTCGGAGGCCACTTTGTTAAGGACTGGATTGTCAACTTTGACTTTTCATCAATAGTAAGTAGCAATATGATTAGTTCATTTTCATGGGGATTGCTCGGAGCACTACTGAAGGGCTACTCGCTCACTCTTACGATTCTGAACCTGCTCCTGCTGCCCTTTATCGTCTATTATCTTTCATTAGACCTTAAGCGCCTTCACTACTCCGTTCTGGTATGGATCCCCAAGCAGGCCAGACAGAAAGTTAGAACAATAGCTCATAAAATTGATCGCACGATTTCTGCATTTCTTAAAGGCCAGGTAACGGTTGCGTTGATACTTTCTGTGCTCTACGTCACTGGCCTTGGTGTTTTGGGCATCGAACAGTGGTTCGCCCTAGGTGTGATTTCTGGCTTAGGTAGCGTTGTCCCCTATCTTGGAGGTATTATTGGGGTAACGCTAGCAACGGTAATGGCGCTGGCCACATTTGGAACGGTGAAATCACTGCTGCTCGTTTGGGGTTTATACCTTGGGGTCCAGGCCTTAGAAGGTACCCTGATTACACCCAGAATAGTGGGCGACCAGGTTGGTTTGTCTCCTTTGCTGGTGATCCTGGCACTATTCGCCGGAGCGTCGTTGTTTGGTGTCCTCGGAGTTCTTTTTGCAATTCCCGTGGCCGCCAGCCTACGAGTACTAACACTCGAAGTTAGAAACCTGAGTTCGACGTAAGAACAAAGGTAACTAGTTGAAATTGCTTTAGACAGAAGGCGTGCAGTGATATAAAAGCGCAGGCTGAGAAGCTTACTTCGTCGAGCATTTTATATCATGAGCAACGAAGTAGATGAGGTAATTTCTGCCATTTAGCGCAGTTCTTAAATCGAACTCAGGTTAATAGGCCAGCATCTAAAACATAACAGGCTACCACTCCAATTTATACTACACGATCTCACCCTATGGCACTATTCTGGATAACCGTCGCTACCTTATTAGCTGGATTTGGACTGGGATATGTCAAATTCTTCCTTTTGAGTATTCTCGGAGCTCATGCCCTGGGTGATAAGACCTGGCTGATCCAGGAAGTCGGCGCAATAATTACCCTGGGGCCCTTTCTGATTTTCTGGGCGGCTGCCCCTCTAGCATCCTCATTTATGAAGCGCCATATTATGGCCACTGCTGGTCTTATGACCTTTCTGCTCTTAAGCCTCGGTGCAGTTACGAACTGGTACGGAAGTCTCTGGTTCTATCTATTTGGCTCCGGCCTCATCATGGGTTTTTTCAACCCTGCTAAAAATGCTGCAATTCCGCTCGAAGCAAAGCACGGAAATCATTCTACTGAGGGCGTAAACGCAACGCTCAACATCTCGCTGCTACTCGGCATCCTCTCCGGTATTCCGACAGCAACATACCTTCACGCACACGATTATAACCTAGGCCTGCTTGTATTACTTCTCGCATTCTTTGGGTGTGGCACCGCTGGATTACTTTGTTACTTTAAGCAGGAAGAACAACACATCGTCCCGTATAAACAGGCAAGAGCTTCCTTTGTCAGCGATACCCGCACCATCGCCACCAGATATCGATCACCCCTACTTATCTCGGGTTTAATCTGGGGCCTTGCCAATGCGATTAGCCTCGCCGTGACGGCCTATGCTGAAACAACGCATCTCGGAAATTCGTTTGAGTGCAGCCTCATGTCAGTCTACGCAATTATCGGGGTGTCTCTTGGTAACATCATTGCAGTATTTCTTTCAAAAATGCGCAGGTTTGCGGTTATCATCGGTCTCTTTCTGCTAATGGTAGCCACCTGCTCGATTCCGATCTTCTGTACTATTTCAATCGTCGCATTCGGAACTGCTTCGACTTATCGATTACTTGCCACGTTAGTGATGGTTCTAGGCACTGGGTTCGGCATGAGTAGCAATCTGGTTGAAGCGCAGTACTATCGCGGCATTTATGATGACAAGATGGAAGGTACCGGCGGCGCACTTCTAAGTGCGGCAACGGCTGTCTCTTCATCGCTGCTGGGCCTTGCCGTTGGTGCAGCGCTTCAACTCCACGTACTGGGCCCCCAAAGTCAATTTGTAGTTCTCGCCCTCCTCGTTCTATTTCCGCTCGTGTTCTTCCTGCAATCCGAAGATGCCGAAGGATGGTGGCATAGCTGGGCGGCAAGACTTGCTCGTATACTGCTCACGATTCGGTATCGGCTCACTTTCTCCAAACTATCATGTATTCCAGAGAGCGGGCCCGTGCTGATCCTGCCTAACCATCCCGCCGAAGTAGATCCTATTATCCTTGGTTCCCATATTTGGAAAACCAGACCTGTCATCCCACTGATGATAGAGGCATTCTACGAACTTCCAGGAGTTAAAACCATCATGCGCTCGATTGGTACTATTGCAGTACCCGACCTTGAATTTGATGCTGGACCACACAAACTGCGCCGTGTAGAGAAGGCTTTCACAAACATCATCGACAGCCTTAAAAAAGGCAGAGCTGTCCTGATGTACCCCTCAGGTCGATTGCAACGTGGCGGTAAGGAATTGTTGGGATCAACCTCAGGACTTAAAACAATCCTTCAAGCGCTGCCGGAAGTGCCGATCGTTCTGGTTCGAACCACTGGACTTTATGGAAGTACGTTCTCCTGCGCATTCTCAGGATTGTCTAGCCCTGATTTCTTCTATGCTATAAAAGAGGGTATCAAAACCGCCCTTTTAAATGGAATTTTATTTGCCCCGAAAAGAAGCGTTTATGTTGAATGTGCCCTCGCTGACGATTCCTTCCCCCGCAACGGTACCATTCGAGAAATCAATGCCTGGCTAGAATCGTGGTATAATCAGCCTGGCAGTAATGAAGCAGCACTGGTTCCCAACCGCTTCTGGAGCTCTGAAACTAAGGTTCCTGCGCAAGAAGCTGGTGCTCTGATGATCGATGTCGAGTCCGTTGACCCGACCTTAAAGGCGAAGGTATTTTCGTTCCTTGTAACACTATCGCAAAAGCCAGCAATCAACGCGGCCCAGTCGCTACGAGACGATTTGGCACTTGACTCTCTACTACTTACCGAACTGCTCACCTGGCTGGAAGAGGAGTGTAATGCCTTTGATGTTGCCATCACGGATCTTACAACAGTGGCGTCTGTTCTTAAGGTGGCATCCGACGGTCTGATTTCTGGCCATCATCATTCCGGTCATGATCATTGTACTATACCAGAATCCGCGTGGAATACGGCCACTCGCATCACTAAACCATCCTCCCCAACAGCTACTAACCTGCTGGACGCCTTTCTCAATATCGCCAAAGCACGAAGCAATGAAGAGGCCTGTGGTGATACCCGCGCCGGAATTCTTACGTGGAAAAAGGTACTTCGAGGCACCTACCTGCTAAGACGCGCCTTCCAATCAATCCCCGAACAACGCGTCGGCGTTCTACTCCCTGCAGCAGTATCAACAAACATAACCATTATGGCACTGATTGCGGCTGGAAAAACGCCGGTCCTGATAAACTGGACGCTTGGCTCTAAGGTGGTCCGAGAGATTCTCGCCGAATCCAACGTGTCCACAGTCTTATCTTCACGAGCGTTTCTTGACCAGGTACCAAGTGACCTCCAATCAATTGAAAACACAATCGTCTATCTTGAAGAAGTCGTAACGAATTCCGGATTTATTGGGCTCATTCGTTCCTGGCTAGATCTGATCATCCCCCCGACCTCACTCCCCTCGCCTAAACCCGATGAGACAGCGGTGATCCTGTTTACGAGCGGTTCCGAGGCGCTGCCCAAGGGGGTTCCACTCTCGCACCACAATATTTTAACGAACATCAAAGATGCGTTGTCTATTATACCCCTCGAATCATCAGATATACTATACGGATTCCTGCCACCCTTTCATTCCTTCGGCCTGACTATTACCACTTTTTTGCCACTCGTCAGCGGAGTTCGCGCTGCCTACCATCCCAATCCAACAGAAGCACGCAAACTTGCTAGAGGCATCGCGCAGTGGGGCATCACCATTGTTTCTGGAACACCGACCTTTCTCCGTAATCTGATCATCGCAGCCACCCCGAATCAGCTTCGAACATTACGACTAATGCTTGCGGGCGCCGAAAAGACCCCTCAGTCACTCATTGAGTTAACGCTCGAAAAGACACCTCAGGCCATACTTCTTGAGGGATACGGAATCACCGAATGCTCCCCGATTGTTTCAGTCAATAGGCCAAACGAGGAGCGTTATGGGGTGGGGCAACCGCTGCCATCCGTGCAGGTACGCACCATCCACCCTGAGTCACATGAGCCCCTGAACAGCCAGCAGGATGGCCTACTCATTGTCAGTGGTCCATCGATATTCAACGGATACCTTTCATCAAAGCCCAATCCGTTTATTTCCCTTGATTCAAGAGTCTGGTACAACACCGGCGATCTTGGTCGAATCGAAAATGGAAGAATTGTACTTAGTGGAAGAATGAAACGATTTATTAAAATCGGTGGCGAAATGATCAGCCTACAAGCCTTGGAAGATACCCTCCTTCAATTATCACCGTCAAGAGATGACGAACAGGAATTTTTGGTTGCCGTAGTTGCCTACGAACCCCCAGATGGTGCTCGGCCGATCATTGGGCTGTATTCGACAGTACACCTTGATCTTGACGTCGTAAATTTATTTCTGCGCGAGCAGGGTTTTTCGACTATTGCGAAGATTAATTCGATTGAGGTGGTGGCGGAACTTCCAATGCTAGGGACAGGCAAGTGTGATGTTCGACGGTTGCAGGAGGAATTTAAGGAGAGGATTTGTGCGGGGGCAGCTGAATTAAGCACTTCGGCTCAGACATAAAACGTACACCCTGCGTTGGAAAGGAACTCGTCCGTTATAGGTCTTGGTTAGATGCTATAAGGACGAGTCATTTTTAAAACCTTAGGCCCCGCGGTTTTGTGATGTGACGGCAATTTCGTCACCAGAGGCTACCAGGAAAGATTTTATTTCTGTGGGGTCAATCTTCTGTACTTTCCCATCACGGGTTACATTGATAGAACACCCTTCAAAAATTACTTCAGCCCTTGCCAAAAAATCAGCCACAGTAGTCGGAACATCGGGGTCCAAATCAATTGTGTTTTTCTTTGCGTTGGGCCCAATTACAGTTGCAGTAGTCATAACCACATCTCTTAATGAACTTTTGGAAACGTACCCTACCACCCATTCCAAATCAAGCCTCTGGAGCAAAAAAGAACAATTAAGGCACTATCCAGTCCTCACCTCTCCATCCTTATCATCGATTTGGCCGCAGAACATCCGCCGCAATTTCCCTCTTAGTGAAGGTTGGCATCCCATCTTCACCGAAGACCATATGATAGTACGGCTTAATTGGCTCATACTTAAGCCACTTTTCGAACAACATAACCACATAACCCGAAACAACCCAGCTCCATGAGTCTACGGTGACCTTGTCGCAGGGATTAATTTCCGGAGCATCATCGTCGGAAAAATAAAACGCCTGCCATAACTTTTGATGGCGATCATTTTTGGGGTCAAGAAAAAACACTTCAGCCACGTTCCGGTGCTGCGCTTCCCCAAGCCGTACTTCGATTATCAAATCAGTAGGACTATCCGGTCCCCAGAGTACCCCACAATTAACTGCTGCATCACGGGCGCTCATTGTATCAGGAGCAACTACTACTACGTTTGATTCCAGAAAATCGTCGCGAGTATACTCTATGCCTTTAATACTTAAGGGCAACTTGGACTCTAGATAGTCTGAATTGCCCAGCAAATTAAGAAGCTCCTCACGAGAAGGTGACAACTTATAGGCAACAAGCTCAGCCAGCGCAAGAACTTTTTTCTTTCCAATCTGGCTGTTACCGTACACCTGATTAGCAATATTGTGACTCTCTACGATATCGCAATCCCATATCGTTACATTGCTGCAATTAACATGCGGCACCATCAACTGGAGTACTTTACTTCCAATGGTTCCCGCCCCTATAAAGGACAGGCTACCATCATACCCACTTCGTAAAGAAACCTCATTGCGTCTCCGGTCAAGGTCGAACGTACCTTTTGATGCCAAATCCATTATTTAAACCTTCCTTAATTGCACTTGCAAATACTCGCTCTCATCTAGCCCGGATTATTCACGGAACGCGCCTCAATAAAAGATTCAGTGCCGTAACCGATATGGTGGTACGGGCTCGTGAATAATCCGGGCTAGAAGGCCTAACACTCGCAGCTACAATCAAAGCCATCGCCGAGATGCGACTCAAAGCCGCATTATTTTTGACGGTGGCTCTACATATAGTGTTTCTCAAAAAAATAATGCGGCTTTGAATCAACATTTGAGAAACACTATCGACTCGCGGAGGCGAGTCAAAGCAAGCACTTATAGTAATTCTCAAAAATTCCTTAGAATTTGAATACCGCATTATTTTTGAGAATTACTATAATATGCCGATTTCCTACCAAACCCTCATAAAAAATGAGGCGCGATAAAGGATACTTAAGCGCCTCATTGAATTATCGGAACCTCTTCTCAATTAGTCGAACCATCATCCAGTCTCAACCGGGGATTAAAAGTGACTCTTTTGGCAAATTCTTCGCCAATAAACATACACTCGTCGCTAATAATATGCGGCGCAGACAATGAAGTCCACGGGCAATCAAAGATTACTAGCTGGTGCCCAAAAATTGACTGATTCCAAGCCCAGAAGGTCATCTCGAGGCATCCTTTCTTATTCACTATACAAGTGATAAGAAAATCGCCGCCCCCGCGATATACTTCGTATTGATCATAATCGAAAAAGCTCGCCTCAGTTCTGCCGTTTCCGTGTGAGTGCAAATGAAGCAACTTATCGAACTGAGCCTCGCGACCGTGTTCCGCAATGATCTCCTGTCGAACAGCCTCCTCATCATCGCTATCAACTTGAAAAAAGCTGTTCGAAGCCGTTTGCTTCGGGCAGTAGACACTATAAACAAGTATCTGCAGCTGTTTCAAGAAGACACCCGGAGAAACTTCAGTTTCAACGGTCTCAGTCTTTACCAGGCACCAGACAAACATCTCACCTGGACAACGATCGACAGCAACCCAAATTTTCGCCAGAACCCCTGCTCCAAAGATAATCTTTGGCAGCACTAAGCCTCCAGCAAGGTCCTCAAATATCTTATCCTTCGAGGTAAAAGCTCTTACCATCGCCGAAATAGACACTCCCGCCAAGGGACACACCTTCGGAAAAAAGTAGCGCTCAGTAAACCCCCGATTGATTACCATGTTGGGAGTCAGGAAGCTAAACCGTGTTGACATAACCTTACCTATGAACGTATCTGCACTGGGAGTTCCCACTAAAGATACATCCATTCAAAAACAGTAATTTCAGTAAGATGAAGGACCTCCATCACCGATATGATCACGGTAATGTGATCCAGCGACAGAGATCCAGAGTAACCTTACCCCACGGTGACGTGCCGCCAAAGAATCTCAGCCGCAGCGACAAGATGTCCCCGTTTAATTGCCTCACTGTAATTGTCACTTGCATCACCCCGACATTGGTGAGGACGCCGATCATCATCAATACACAAGGAGAATGTAGTTGGGAGCATACTGAACCGGACTGTACCTAGAGGACGATCACCGTCGCGAACATTTATCACATTCTCTGCTGTCAGAAAAATCTTATCGCACTCATACTCAACTCGGATGAACTGCTTCATTGTTCGTAGTGCCAATGCCTGAGAGATCAGATACCAGCGCCGTATAAAACGGGTGACCGACTCACTGTCATGCCCCTTATGAGCTATTTCATACAGGGCCGCGGCCTTATCCCTGAATGTAGACACCAAAGATTTTACACCGCTGTCCTGCCCAATCAACTCGAGCTTTAGTGATGGGCTCTGTTCTGCTCCCGCTCCGAACTCTTCATTAAGCTTTTCCCTTGCCAGGACAGAAAAGCCTTCGAAAATTAGGCCTTTTGACAACAGACCAACCACTTTAGATGAACAGCGGGAAGTAACACCAGAAACTTCATACTCAGCCAGACCTCTGCGCGCGTTCCAGTAAAATCGCAACACTTTTTCTTCACTAGCGTACTCGACAAAAAGAGTACCTCGATCAACAAACGCGCGCGTAATTAGAGCACACGCCTTAAATTTCTGAAGGGAAACTGCAATATTTTCCTCCTGGAACGATCTAAGCATAGTCTGTGATTGCTCGATTATCTGATCATACGCTGCACTAGTTTGTGCGAAGATTTGGCCGAACTCCCCCACAGCATCATCTATACCTGGATCAGCACTCCAAACTGCTCCAAACAAGGTCAAAACAGTACGGACATCCTCGGAGACCTTACCAATTAGTAAATCCTCAGACTTCTTAAGACGGCCCTCCTCAGTAATAAGAATTTCGAACGCATTTGTAAAAATTATCGTCAGAAGCTTTTGCCCTAGATCGTCTTCGGGAAGCGGAATCAGGATAAAGAGCAACCTATCGCCAACAAGTTCGGCAATTGGCTGTGCATTATCGTCGAATATTGGCACCGCAACGTTCCAGTCGTTTTGATACCGAAACTGCCCTTGCCACGGAACACAGGGCGTTGAGTATTTCGATGACCCGTAAATGACCACACGTAAGGTAGCAGCATCTTGATCTTCAGTGATACCTGCCGTGTCTCTGACTAACATGACTCGAGAAAAGGGTAATTTGGCACTTGTCTCGCTACATATTGCCTGTACATCGTCCCCGAATGCTGCTACCAACTCGGTCGATCCAAACACATCAACATTCATGTAAAACCTCTACTATGACAACTCCTCCAACGACCAGAACAATCGTGCAAAGAGTAGCCACATTTAGGTCATTTTAGGATTATATAACTACTCAGACGTAGCTGAGTAGTTGTAAAAAAACATTTAAGAGGCGGTTAACTAACCGGCGGATAACACTCAATTGCGGCATAAAAGGCCTGAGTGTCCGAGGATGACTTCAAGACCCGAATTGACGACCTGACTGCTTCTTCGATTCGATACGCAGCCAATGCCTTGGGTATATCGACCATCGCAAGATACAACCTGCTGCGTCCACTTTCATCCACAAAAGGAGCATTACCAACGACACTACCATACTCGGTTTGTGTTCCCGGACCATAGGTTAAATTATGCCACGTAACACAATACCCCCCGCGCTCCAGCTTATAATCGATCCGGAATTCCCCGAGTGTATGAGATTTATATACAATTACTTCCGTAAAAACAGAGAATTTCCAGCAGTCCTGAAATTTAACTCGGACTACATCACGAACCTTTTTAGCTTCGCTGACTATGCAGGCCTTTAATTCCTCCGTCCATAGGTCGTCGACGTGGTCACGATATAGATCCGCAAGACGAACGGCTTCCAAACTCAGAAGGTTATTGTCAGGTTCACCATCGTCACCTTGAAAGACCTGCAGAAGCGTCTGTACCTCTCGCTCATCGACATATTGTGGAATAAATCCAAGAAAATAGGCCGAGTTGAGAGCGGACTCAAACTGTACAGACGGATGACCAAAAACAGTCGAACGAAATACTTCACCCGTCGGAACGAGCGCTCTGTTTGCTGCCAACCCTGCAAGTTTTGGTATTTTTACCGCAACGGATTCCTTTGGTGTACTGAAGATGAATACGTTAAAATCCCCATTGCGAACTTTTGGGGGTACCCTCACTTGCCCGGCTTTATCGCTCACGGGCGGATGAATTTTTATTCGCTTACAGCCATGGCTCTGGGCAAATTTAATGACTTCATCGTTATTTGCAAGGAACTCTGCCACACAGACTCGATCACTCTTATGCCAAATACCTGACGATCCCTGGAACCAGTCACCTATATTTTGCCTCGGCACGACAACTCGACACTCCAGGCCATCCAAGTTACTGGCCACGCGTTCAGAACTCAGCTTATACACTACGCTTCCTGCTCCAAATGCTATAGCGAGTTTGAATATCACATCAAGCATGTACAACCCAATAGTATTTGTTGGGAATTTATCATAGAAGCGTATGCTAACAAAGAGATTCTTTGAGAGCGATTTGCCAAAACAAGACCATCACTCCGGAGAGCAGAACAACTACGGAGCACAGCACCTTCATTAGGGGCTACAACAAATACAGAACCCGTATATGATCAACCAACTACAGCCTCTCTCTTACTCCCATTCAATAGTTGCCGGAGGCTTACTTGAAATATCCATGACGACCCGATTAATCCCTCGGACCTCATTAATAATTCGGCTACTTACCTTCCGGAGCAATCCTTCAGGCAAGTACGCCCAGTCTGCCGTCATGCCATCGTGTGAAGTTACGGCCCTTAAGGCAATGACCTCTTCATAGGTACGCCCATCGCCCATCACGCCAACACTCTTTACCGGTAGAAGAACACAGAAACTCTGCCAAAGGTTATTGTACAAACCAGCTGCTATAATCTCTTCCATAAAGATATGATCCGCCTTACGTAAGGTCGCAAGCCTTTCGTCGGTGATATCTCCAATTATTCTCACCGCCAACCCCGGGCCAGGAAAGGGCTGCCGCTCAAGCACCTTGTCGGGCATACCTAAGCTCCGTCCAATCCGCCGCACCTCATCTTTAAACAATTCACGAAGTGGCTCGATTAGCGCAAGCTTCATACGCTCTGGCAGACCCCCAACATTATGATGCGTCTTAATGGTCGCTGAGGGGCCCCGGTGGGAAACACTCTCAATGACGTCTGGGTAAAGCGTTCCCTGTACTAAATGCGTCACATTCGTGATTCGTTCAGCCTCCTCCTCAAATACCTCAATAAAAACGCGGCCTATGATCTTGCGCTTCTGCTCAGGATCAATTACTCCAGCAAGCTCTGAGAGAAATCGCTTCTGCGCATTCACCAGATGTATGTTCAAACCAAGTCCGGTAGGTCCTAACAAGGCGACCACCTGTTCCGCTTCGTTGTGTCGAAGCAGACCATTATCAACGAAGATACAGTGCAACCGCTCGCCAACTACCTTATGCACCAGCACAGCTGCCACCGAACTATCGACGCCGCCACTGAGCCCACAAATCACCTGCGCAGTCGGCGATACGACGGCACCCACCGCTGCGACAGTGCTCTCAACGATGCAGGCTGGTGTCCAATTCGCTTCGATATTGCAGATTTTAAATACAAAATTAGCCAAGATTTCGGTACCGCGAACAGAGTGATTCACCTCAGGATGAAACTGAATCGCATACATTTTCCTAGATTCGTCGCCAATGGCCGCGATTGGTGCCCCTGCACTAGAAGCAAGCAGCTTAAACCCGACTGGCGTCTTACTGGCATGATCGCCATGACTCATCCAGACCACCGTGGACTCGCCTGCTGAAAAGCCATCGAATAGCCCGCCAGCACTTTCCACTGTCATTGATGCGGGGCCATACTCCCGCGATGTTCCCTGATCGACGTCACCACCGAAGTGCAACACCATTAACTGTAACCCGTAACAGATTCCCAGAATTGGCACCCCAGCACTCAACCATTCGATGTGAAAAGGCGGCGCGTCTGGCCCGGTAACACTAGCAGGTCCGCCCGAGAGAATAATACCAGCAACCCCTTCAGCCTTAACCTCGGCATAGCAAGGCAAAACCTCACTATAAACGCCTAGCTCCCGTAAGCGACGAGCGATAAGTTGAGTGTACTGCGAGCCAAAATCGAGGACGATGATCTTCTGTTTCATAAAGGGTGTTGATTTGTCTTGATTATCAATGGATTTGAAAGGCGTTCATTAAAAAATAATCCTATGCTTAGTGACAATTTTCACAAGCATAGGAGCGTGTACCTTTAGCACAGTTTCTGCAAAAGAGATTATTTAAACCCGGTATTCTTGGGATAATCAAGGCCCAGAGTAATTAAATAGCTCATCAGCTCCCTAGACCGGATTATTCACGAAACGCGGTAGCTTAAGTGGGTTATGCGCTACTTCCGCCTATCGGTAACTTTCGCTGCTGTAATTCTCAGGGCTATCATCCTTCCCTCGACGTTTTCTGAAAAACATCTTGATATCTACCCCGGCAAAGCCAAACTCATTTCTGAGAATATTCTTTAGATACCGCTTGTAGCCAAAATGTATCTTGTCGGTATGATTGAGAAAAAGGACAAACGTCGGGGGAAGTTCGCTAATCTGAGTGGCGAACAGCAGCTTTAAAGGAACCCCTCGGTAGATTGGTGGGGGCTTCATCTCAAAGGCTGACTTCAGAACCTTATTGACCTGTGCTGTTGGAACGCGAATTCGAGAGGCGTTGTACACCTTACGAACCTCCTCGATAATACTGGGGCAGCGGCGCCCCGTTAGCGCAGAAACAAACAGGGTCGGGGCATACCGGGCGAACTTAAAGTGCTCGGCAATGTACTCCTTGTAGGCAATTGCGGTCTTGTTATCCTTTTCAACCGCATCCCACTTATTAACCACAATAATTAAGCCTCTACCCCGCTCATGAGCAAGGCCAGCTAGCCGAGTATCCTGCAAGGCGCCCATGTCCGACGAGGCATCAAGTACGAGAATCGCAACATCACATTTGGCTAGCGCCCGCAACGAACGCAAGTTACCGTACCGTTCGACAGTATGATCCTCAACCCGAGCCTTTCGGCGCAGCCCGGCAGTATCAACAAAAACGTACCGTTGCCCATCCCGCCGTATCTCAATATCAACGCTATCACGGGTTGTTCCAGACATCGGTGAGGCAACCACGCGCTCCTCGCCTACTATCTTATTGATTAGGGAAGATTTACCCACATTCGGCCGACCGATCAATGCAACCCGAATCACATTTTCTGAATCAGGCCCCTCGTCCACAGCCACTGGAAGACGCTCGATTCCGACCTCATGTAACGCAAGCTTCACTCTCCGCTTTAATTCACTAATCCCGACTCGGTGAGCGGCGCTTATTGGTATGATGTCATCGATACCTAATGCGAAGAACTCATTAGCAGCGATTTCATTTACTGGTTTCTCGCACTTGTTGACAACCCACAATGCCGGCTTCTTGTGTTTTCGAATAAACTGAACCACCTCGTTGTCAAGCGGACTAGGGCCCTGCATCCCATCAAAAACGACGATCACAAGGTCACTCTCAGCGACCGCCACCTCTGCCTGCTGACGCACAGAATCCTGTAACGGATTCTCATCTTCACCGACAAATCCGCCGGTATCCACCGCACGAAAAACGCCCTCCTCGGTGGGTACCAAACCATATCGCCGGTCACGAGTAACCCCTGGAGAGTCCTCTACAATGGCCTGCTGCCTGCTGGTGAGGGCGTTAAAAAGCGACGACTTCCCTACATTGGTTCTTCCGATTATCGCCACTATCGGCACATCATTCTGAGTTCTCATACAGCATTACCTTACAACATATCTTATTGCGGCATGCCCGGAAAACCCGGTAGTGCACGCCTGAAAATTTTTTTCTCTCTTCGACCTTAGGACAAGGTTTTTCCAAATCCTTAACCAGGAATTTTTGGAGCTTCCAGAACCTACTTCGTTACATCTGCTAAGGCCTTAAGAGCCTCCGCAGCGGCAGCTTGCTGAGAAAGTTTTTTGGTACTTCCCCGCCCCCTTCCGAAGACTTCGCCATCAATTAACACAACTGAAACAAATACCGGTGAGTGTTCGGGACCTTCAGTGCACTCAACTTTGTATTGCGGAGCCTTACGGGCAAGCATATGCACTTTCTCCTGCAGCTCAGTTTTGGGATCCGATGGCGCAACATCCTTGATCCGCTTGCCGAACACTTTTCTCACTAATTCCTTGGTACGGTCGTAACCTGACTCATAAAAAGCCGCACCTACAACTGCCTCAACCACATCCGCAAGCAGCGCAGGCCTCTCGGCACCACCGGCAACCATCTCACCGCGAGAAAGTCTAACATACTTTCCAAACTCAAGCTCGGTCGCCACAGAAGCGAGGCACGTTGTATTTACTAATGCCGCCCGAAGTTTCGATAAGGTCCCCTCATTTGCCGTGGGATATTCCTCAAGCAGAAGCTCAGCGATAGCTAAATCAAGGACCGCATCACCGAGAAATTCCAGCCGTTCATAGTGACTTCGTTCCCCAATTGCCTGCAACGAACGATGGGTAAGTGCGGTACAAAGAAGCTTTTCATCCGCAAACCGATATCCGATAAGACTTTCAAATACCTCGAGATCCATCTCTAAAGACGGCGCATCGGGCGCTGGACGTGAATATCGAAGAACCGTTGCGCTAACGTTCTTGGTTCCAACACCATTCATCTTCAGTTTAAAAAGTGGCTTCTTCGGTTGAGCATCGTCTTCGGTCATAACTACAACCCCCCCTACTATACCGTTTCCTTCGACGACGGGCGAACATGGGCATCTTCGTTACCTACTTTCTCATTCGATTTCTTAGTATCCTCAAGAGATTTCTTTTCCTCCGTTGGCGTTCCATCAATGGCATTTCCTTCTCTGTACGACTTTCGAAAATTGCTGATAGCCTGTCCCATTCCTGAGCCGAGCTCGGGCAACCGTTTAACGCCGAACAAAAGCACAACAACCCCAAGTATTCCACCAATTTCCAATGGACTTAACATAGCCCCAGACTCCTCAAAAAAAATAAATATGCGTCCCTTTAACAGAACGTTGCTCAAATAGCCGAACTGCCTGAATTCTTTTCATCTAAGCTATAATACTTGAGCGCCTCTAAAGCTACTCCAACATGCATCTGCACAGCCAAAGGGAGAAGACCATCACAAAAGTCAAATTGCGGTGTATGGAGCTGAGGGTCATCGGCTAAACGTTGGCTACCCAACTTCCAGAACATCCCCGGCACCCTCTGAAGATAATAGGCAAAGTCCTCCGCCCCCATTGATGGCTGAGAATTTCGCAAAACCTCTGATCCTTTGACCGTATTTGCCGCAACCCTTGCGACTATTTCATAGGCATCCTGGTCATTTATAACCGAGGGATACCCTTGCTGGACCGTTGCCTCGGCCCTGGCACCCATACTCTCGGCGATCCCATTTACTAGAGCGAGAAACCTTCGCACCAACTCGTTCCGAACCTCCGGCAGATAGGTTCGGATCGTTCCCGCAAGCTCAACCCGCTCAGGAATCACATTGTTTGCACTCCCGCCATTAATTTGACAGATGGAAACCACAGCATTCTCAAAAGGATTTACTCCTCGCGCAACCAGCGCCTGGGCAGCGACAACAATCTGAGATGCCACCACAACTGGATCAATGGCCAAATGCGGTGCTGCTGCATGGCCTCCCCTCCCGTGCACAACAATCTGAAAATCATCAAAACTGGCCATAGCAGGCCCCGGCGTCAGGCAAATCGATCCGTAGGACTCTCGCGGCCAGATGTGGGCCGCAAAAATTGCCGATACAGCAGGCGAATCCAGCACCCCCTCATCAACCATTACTCTTGCGCCACCGATATGCTCTTCGGCTGGCTGAAAAATGAACTTCACCGACCCTTTCAGCTCGTGACGACGCTCAGCAAGAGCGTGCACAGCCCCGACAAGCGCCGCAGTATGACCATCATGGCCACAGGCGTGCATTTTTCCAGGTACCTTCGACTGCCAGGGCCGTTCACTCCCGGCTTCCTCTTGAATTGGCAAGGCATCCATGTCAGCACGCAGAGCAATACAAGGGCCCTCTTGGTCGCCCCGAAGCAGCGCAACCACCCCTGTTTTGGCAATTCCTGTTTGAATCTCCAAGCCAGGCACGCCCGATAACGCCTCCACAACCTTCTTTGAGGTTCGCTCTTCCTCAAAAGAAAGCTCTGGATGCATGTGAAGATCACGCCTAAGGCCGACTATTTTTGCACGTAATGAATCGGAGATGGACATACAAATTGAATTCTATTAAACAGTTAAGACGGACAACCAACGAAGCACACGTCCGCGTCTAAATTAGACCGTGTATTTATCCCCTTGCGGGTAGTCTCCGTCAATCTTGAAGTCACTTTAGCTGCAGCGTAGCATAAGCAGTGGTAACTCGTCACACAATACACACTAATAACCTGGAGTTCGACGTAAGAACAAAGGTGAGCAGTTTTTACGTCGAACTCAGCTTAACATACGTGCAGTCGTTACTCACGTCGTTGGAACACTCCCAGAGCAAATCTAAGCGACCGAACTCAAATCCTACTTAATCAGCGCCTGCGAGTATTTCCGATGCTCCGACTTTTTTATTTTTCACTACGGGACCTAACAACTCCTCTGATACAGGAACGTAACCAGCCTAGAACGATAGATTTTTTAGTGCGGTGGGCCTGGATTATGTATGGCGGGGTTGCCTTTTGTTCGAAAGTAGTTCGCTTGGAAAGCTTGTTTAAGAAGACTGATGATCGTACCTTCTCTTTACAACATTCATTTGGGTAGATGGAAAATTTGAAAAGTTTCGACGACTCGAGTTCTTTAGTATGGTCTTCTGACCTTACTAAAGAGGAAATTGCGGAGTTCAAAACTCTTGCACAGACTGTAGCGAGTGATCAAAGTGCTGCTGGTCATTGCTTAGTTGAAGTGGACGAAAGAGAATTCAAAGTAAAGCAACATAGGGGAAAGGTAAGTCTTGATCCCCTTTTGGGTGGTGGATCTGTTGTCGTGTTTTTGATGACGATGATTTTGGCGGCTGACTTTACTCCGATCGCTCTTATCCTTCTCGTCATAAGTTTTGTGATGCCGGATACTTCAAGACTGCTAGCTCAAGCGGTTTTGCGCAAGTTTAAGAAACCAATGAAGCTTGATCCTGCGAAAGTTAGTATGTCTTCGGAAAAAAGCCTCCGTGTCCAAAAAGCGGCACAGTATGGTTTCGTACCGAAGTATTTGCTGATGCCGGATAACAGTTTGCGGGTTGTAGTTCAACTTCCCGAAGACAGCGACACAATGTTCAAAATGCTTGAGTAGAGTGACGTTACCATTGGCTTGATTTCTGGAGTTTGAAGGGATTATTTCGAACTTTAGGCTGCAGAGATTAAGCTAATAAAGAGGTTTTACGTGGATAAGGAAAGTTCTTCTTTGATTAAAGGAACAGTCTTACTAGGGGGCTGTTTTTTAATTTTCGGTAGTCTTGTAATTTTTGGAGAGTCCATCTGGGGCCCCCAACTTGTGAAAATACGAGAAAGATCGGTGAAACAAAGTTCAACCTACACCGACGCACGAGTCGCCGAACTTCGTCGTAGCTCCATCGAAATCTGCTCTCCGGGAACGCCAAAGCAGAATGTACCCGGGTTACTAACCTTGTTCGTTCAAACTGCTGATGAACTCAAGGATACAAACATTCCGGACGATCTGAAAGAAATGGTTAAGCTTGCCCGAAACGGAAAATCGTTTTGTGCCAATTAGCATTTTTTCGAGTTGAACAGCTCCATTCGTTCTATCTAGAGGTTTAAAATGGTTTACAGATTGGCTCGCTTCGCGTTTATACTTGGCACTCTTGCTCTTTTGCAATCCTGTAGTTTGTCAGAATCAGGGGTACAGCAAACCAACAGAAAGCAGGAGGAAATTACGGACACTGCTGCACTAGCCGTTCCGTTTCCCAAGATCACAAGGTTCCAAGAGTTGAAGATTTTATCGACGCTCTACACAATTCGGGACCAAAGCGTAAACACTTTCAGTTTCATCCAGTCGAACGATGGAACCTTGATCAAGATATGCAACAGTTATGGGTTCCCGACTCCCTATGGGGATCAATTTAGTAACCCAGAAAAGGTTAAATTTTATAGTTCAGGCGCGGTGGTTGTACCCCAAGCAGAGCCTACCGGGAAGTATACTGGTACTGCAACGACATCAGCGTCGTGGGTACTTTGTTTTGCACCCGGCGGACTCTATCCTTTCTACGCTGAGGGTAACCTTTTCGTTTCCCCTGTAGATATCACGGGTCAAATGGTTAAGGGACAATTCGCGCTGAACTTCGGTGGAACCGCTCCACTTATTACGGACAAAGATCTGGCCGAAATAAAAAAAGAAGTTGCTGTACCTAAGCTAATAAATGCAAACTAGGTTTTTTACGCGTTAGCGTTATTTCACAATGGTCTACGGATACGCGTTATCCCTAGGCCATTTTTTTTGCCTATCATCAAGTGGAGATATTAGCACGCTCTTAAGGAGCCTTCACCCTGCCTCCCTTGGGACAATTGAATGAAGTAACGTGTCATAGTCCGAAAAAATCGTCTCACGCTGATCATACAACTTCATATTCTCAAGTCGTGGCGAATAACAGTGAAGGGTCACAAGATTCTGATTATCAGCACTGAGGTTTGCAATCATATGAACATCTGCATCACGGCTCACTGTCGTTCCTCCGGCGGGTACTTCGAAGGATCTGTCCGGGATTAATGTTCCACACCGGGAATACTTAAACCTTATTTCCGTGGCGCACCCCTTTAGAACCTGTACCCCACAAATTGACCCGGTGTGATCATGAAGTGGCGTACGCTGCCCGGGCAACCAGCAGAGCAGGAGCAACTCTAAGTGCTCCGAGGAAAATACTAAGTTTCTTTGATACACCGCTTTACAGAAACGCTCAGAATCCGTCAACTCGGTATGGCAATCCGCCAATATTCTGAGGTACTCACCCATTTCATCTTGTGCCAATGGCTTAGTAAGCATGGCGAGTTGCTGGAGGACCCGCTCAAGTTTAGTTGGTGAAACGGCTAAATTTTCCATAATAAATAATAATGTTCTAACGAGTCTGTGTGGTTTAACGAATGAACAAAGCAAAATGCCCGAAATTTTTTTAGTCACGAGCACGGGTGATTTACAAGCGGAAGCAACGCGTTCTAAATCGGGAGTTGTATACCATGAGCAACGAAGCGGATGAAGTCGTAATAAAGATATGATGTAGGAAAAAAAGCGTTGCTAAGTACCTAGGCACTTAAATGCTTATAACACTCCGAACATCTAGCCGAAATAATTTATAAACAGACACAAATTTTTTTTCACCCATAGTGAAGCCTCCCGATTCAATACCTAGGCGCCAGTTTAATGAGGAGGCCCCGAGTCCCCTAACCACTCCACCGAACAGACCAGAATCCAAATAACGCGTATCATCTCCTCTCAAAAATCATCCTACTAGCTCGGAGTCCTGTCATCACTCAGAGAATTTGTGGGTAACAAACGATGTTCGCGTCCTTCTTTGCTAAAAAAAATTCCTCCACCGCTCTACCTCGCCTGCCTAGCGGTGGAGTACGAGATGTTGTTTTGCGTCAGCTGGCGCCTAAGGGCATTCCGTCGCTTCCGGGAAATGCACGTGTGATGTTCGAGTTAGCAACAAATCCGCAAGCAGAGATGAAGGATATTCTTCCTCTAATAAAACAGGACGAGTCAATGACCGCCCGAATTTTAAAAGTCGCTAATTCCGCCTATTTCAATCGTGGAAAACCAGTTCCAAATGTGACCGACGCGGTTGGCATCATTGGACTTCAAGAATTATGTTCACTGCTTTCATGCGCTAGCCTCTCGGATATTTTTCCTACCTCAGCCCCCATCCGGGCGACACTATGGACTCATAATACCACCACGGCCATCATCGCTCGCACCTTAGCACAACAATATCGCTCCGGGGATCCGGCTACCGCCTTCACTTCAGGCTTGCTCCACGACATTGGCAAACTGATAATCATTCAGAAGTTCCCGCGGGAATACACCGCGCTTCATGACCGCTTCCTGCAAACAGCCACTTCCAGCACAGCTCTCGAGAAGGATGAATTTCCTTTTGACCATACTGATGTCGGGTACTTTATAGGCGAGAAATGGAAATTTCCCACTGCTATATTGAACCCGATAGTACGACACCACCTTGATTGGGATCACCTTACAAACGACACTATCACCCGGGTCGTAAAACTTGCCGACCTCCTGGCCCACGAAGTGACAAGGCCAAATCTATCGAGTGATGTTCGTGACAAGCGCCTGGCCAATCTTAACGACGGCCTGCGCACATTTGGTATA
>JBIIDM010000035.1:0-21515 GCA_044238365.1 Bdellovibrionota bacterium
TCGGCGTGTAAAATTGATCCCGGTAGACGGTCAGTAGGAAAAATTATGTAGTCGGCTTTCGCGAACCGTTGATACACGAGGTTCATCTTAGAATCATTGTCTTCCTCGTACAGCGGGAGCTCCTGCTCAGCGTTCCACATCTGGTACTGATGGGAGGAATGGCTTGGAAGATCGACCGGGACCTTGTCGTCCCAGTGGACACCGACAATGGTAGAGCCGCGGGAAAGATTGTCGTAGACCCAGGCTGAGGCTAGTTTATAGGTATGCTCCTGGCTGTAAACACCTAGTAGCCCGAGCGTGGGGAGTATGGTACTGAGTATGATTAGGACGACGGGTAGCGAGGCGAGGAGGGTGGATGTTTGTTTTAAAAGGGTGTCGCGAACTTGGATTATGAAATGGGCGCCGAAGAGAATCAGCAGCGGGTAGAGTGGGAGGAGGTAACGGGGGAATTTTACCTGTTTGCCAGCGATAGAGAGGAATATAATGAGTAGCCAGGGGATTACGGGAAGAAATCGGACCAGTCGATCTTTAAGGGATATCCGGCTCGCAAGAGCTGCAACAATCCCGGCAGTAGAACACACTAGCAGCGGCCAACCCAGAGCATTGAATGTTCCCATCTGAACGATGTGGTAAATGTAGGGTAGTGTGAATTGGTACTGCCTTGTATACGGCGGCACCCATTTGCCTGAAACCATGGTCAGCTGCTCGTTGAGATCCTTGGTAAAAGCCGGCCAATCAAGGATTGAGTAGGGAGCGCAAACAAAGAAGGTGAAGAAAAAGAGTAAAGTGGCCCCGCCAAGTAGCAACAGACATCTCAAAAAGTACGTTAGGGGCACATCTTTCTTCATGGCTAGCCCTACCCAAAGGGCTAGCTGGGCGCAAATCAGCGGAATAAACAGCGACAACGCCGCCACCTTAAACGATAAGGCAACCCCCCCAAATAATCCAAATGAAAGATAGTCCCTAATATACCCCCGCTCCGCGATCCTCACACACCAATAGAGCGCTATCAGACAAAACAGGGTCAGCGGTACGTCAGAAATATAAAAATGCGAAAGCTGAAGAAAGAACGTATTTGTTCCAAGTAAAAACGCCGCCAAGAGCGCCATGTCGCGCTTTGCAAACAATCGCAAACTTAAAGCATAAACAACAACAACAGTAAGCCCCGCAAAAATAGCATTAATACACCGCCCAACAACAAAGAGGTTCTCATAACCAGTGACGCGCGGCGTCCAGATTGAGAGGAAGGATGATACGCCTTTGAGCAGATAAAACAGCAGACTGCCATAAGCAAACGAGTGAGGGTTTAAATCATTGATCGAGAGTCGTTCGGTAACCATGATAATATGTCGCTCATCAGGGTGCGACGATATGCCATGTTCGAGACAAAAAAGCCGAAGCAGCACGGTCATACAAAAAAGACCGAGTATGGGAAGGTTGGAGTTCTTTCTAATATTCATGGTCTAAATTTCGTCGATCCAGCGGAAAAGATCAGGTTTATAAAAATAGAGAAGCGAGTCAGGGATGGTTCCGTTCGCGATTCGCTCTCTGATTTGCGCGGTTTCAGTTTGAAGTACTTGAGCCAACTCCATCATGGTTATATACGAATCTGACGGTTGTTCTTCGGTGGAGAATGTTGGTGATCCTAGCGTTCTTGCTTGTTCTACAAAGGTATTTTTGTCAAGAATTACAATATACTTTTTATTGTCGGTGAATTCAAATTGCAGGATCCCAAGGTCTGCTACTTTTTCCAGGACCTCTCTGGTATGGTGCAATGAGAAATTGAGAGACTTAGTCAGATGCTTTATAGCCTTTTCATATGGAATAGTTAAGTGACGTTTTGAGGGGGTTGAGTTACTGGGGTATGACGGTTCCATGAGTGAAAGCATATAACAGAGGCGAGAGATACTGTTATCGGTTCCCATGCTATGTACATAGCTGCTGGTTGATTTCAACCGTTGTGAGAGGCAGCGGATCAGCGCTCTTACCAAGACTGGGGTCTGGTTTAAATACTGCTCAAGTTGATCGCGTTGAATTACGACCAATTCGGCGTCTTGTACGGCTTCAGCCGTTGCTGATCGGGGCTCGTTGTTTATGAACGCCATTTCCCCAAAGATTTCGGGCGCGGTAAGGACATCAAGTATTATCTTTTGACTGGCTTGTTTTCTGGAAATCTCAATCCTGCCTGTCTTGATCAGATAGGCGCTGTCGCTCGTCTGTCCCTCAAAAAAAATGACTTTGCCTGCGGGAAAGCTTCTTGACGGAAAAGTTGTGCTACTCATTGTAGGTGCTCACCTGCATTTGTTTTTCCGGGCTAATCTTAACCCCAAATTACCCGGTGTATTCACTCGGGTTAATTCGCGAATAATTCGGGCCAGAACGGGATGTCCTTTAGCCCGGATTATTTGGTTCGCTTCAGGACTATGAGCGTAACGTCATCCTTTATGATCCGTCCACCGGTAAAATTCGCAAGGTCCTTGCAGATCTTTTCCATAATATCATGCGCTGTGGCCTCTGGACGCAAGCCTCTTAATACAATCTGAATTCCTTCGGTGCCGTAGAACTTCGAATTCATATCCTGAGCTTCAGCGATACCGTCAGTGCATAGCACCAGTACGTCTCCTACCTCCAATATTGTTTCGATTAGCTCATAATCCGCCCCCTCAACAAAACCCAGGGCAAAACCATTACCGAGGATTTCACTGGTTGCCTGTTTGGCGCCTCTTAGTAGGACGGTGGCCGGATGGCCCCCGCGGGCTTGGCGAGCGGTACTGGTGTTTGGGTTGTAATTAACACATGACATTGTTATAAAGCGCCCTTCGGGCATCTGAGGGGTAATCAATTCATTCAGTCGAGCCATGCGCTGTGCGGGGTCAGTTATACCGCTCGTGGCCCAGAATCCTAGCTTGATCCATCCGCCAATCAGCGCTGCTGCGAGACCATGGCCAGTCACATCCGCGATTATAAATGAAATTGAACCGTCTTCTTCCTGGTGAATATAGAACCAGTCTCCGCCAAGTTCTTCGAGGGGTTCGTAGGAATAGGCAATGTCAAAGGCTGTGCCATTGGGCATTTCCTTTGGTAGGGTTGCTAACTGGATTTTCTGGGCTTCTTGGAGGTCCTTTGTTAATCTTTCAGTAAAATCCCTCAGGGCGAGATTCAAATCCACAATATGTGCTTCTGGTGACTTGCCGTCCATCTTCCTCAAGCGCAGCAATGTTGCAACGCGGCTCGCAATTACTCCCTTTGAGGCATCTGGGGCAACTCGCTCGATTCTATCGTCGTTCAATCCTTGGTCCGCCCCAACTATTACTATCGGCAACTGTTTGGTCAACTCCTGGCTACGTAGGTAACTGATAATTTCGTAGTGGTCGGATATGGTATTTCCATCGACCAGAACCAGGTCCACAATTCGTTCATCAAGCAGAGTCACTACAGTGTTTCCACTCTCCTTTGGGTTTTCTCTGATCGTTTGGTACCCCAGTCGTTCCAGAAAGGGTGCATAGTTATCAGGCGTATCACTGATGATAAGTACGGAGTCCATTCTAGCTAGTACCTCAATTAATCCTTACGTCGAACATCAGACGGGCCGCATGCCCTCGCAACCTTTAGGATGCAATAACGTTGTTAGAAAGTTGCCTAGATACCGAATTACACAGGGGATGCGTAACGCCTTAAGTCTATTCGCTTTTTTTTCTAGAGGGTATACGGCGCACAGGGAGCCGTAACTCTCAAAAATCATGAATAAAATAAGGCAAACGTAAAACCTTACAGAAGATGGCTGCGACACTGCCACCCGATCTGCTCATAACAGCTATATATTTATTGCCAAATTTTTGGGAATTTTTCTAATAGTCCATCTATGAGCCCAGTAACTCAAAAGTCACCACTTTCTGATTCACGGCCAGTAACGGCTGATAAATCCGGTATAGGAAACGATAAAGCGAACCAGGTATTAATAGCCTTTGCGAATAAGATAGTAGCTGATCGTCAGAAGGAACAGTTGACCCTACAGGGAGAGTCTCGCAATCTAGTGGGTCAGCCGTGGCTCAACGTACTTGCCGGCATGGTACCTATCGATTCAAAGCCGGTTAAAGTTTTTACTGGTACGTCTACTGGGGAGCAGGACAACGCCAATCAACCGTCGAATCCGACAGTGCCCGAGACCGTGGCAAAGAATCTTGATACCGCAACTGCCAAATATCCGACAAAGGACGGGAAAACGGCGGACATTAATAGACTGGCGATGCATGATCTCAACAGGCTTGAGCGGCCAATGATCGGGGACGGACTAGGGCACGATCCTATTATGGTTCTTAGCGAGGGAACGAAAGGAACGACCGTTTTGATAAAGAACTGGAAGACGGACTCTGGAAAAATGTTAAGCGAGTTGCTTACCCCTGAGGTGCTTGAAAAGTATCATTTTAAGTTAAAATCCAAAGATGATATTAAGTTAAAATCCAAAGATGATAAAAAGATCACCCTTGAGTACGACCTGAAGGCCCTAACAAAGGGCAAACCAGTTGCGCTTTCAACTCGCCGCATGTTCGGAAAAATTCAAAATCCATTCGATCCCTCGGATGTTGTAATGGTCTATCCGGCGGTGAAGACAAATTTCGATGATATGTTTGGCCTGTTACAGTGGGAGCCAGCGATCGTGGGCCCTGAAAAAGTCGGACTAAAGACGGACCCGGCGACCGTGATAATCGCCGACCCCGATGGCGGTTATATGAGAGGGTTAAAGAAAAATTACTATTTCCAGGCGTATGAGTACGGGTTTATACCGGAGGCTTTTACGCATGAGGGTAAGCAATACGTGAAGCTGAAATTTGCGCCAGTTGAGTTTGCGACAATGACCGAGGAACAAAAGGCGAAAAAGTTAGTGGAGCCGATAACTAAGGAAATAGGCGCCGAATCGAAAACCCGTTACACCGCCAAGGACAATACCGCGGTAGACATTAATGCCAACTTTGCCGAAAAGTTCAGGGCGTTCCTTGATAATAGAGTTGGGGGGGTTAGCTGGTTGGGGCATCCGCTTACGAAGCTTCCGAGTTTTATCCCCGGTAATAAGAGCTGGGCGGTTTCGTCAAGTTCACCGACATCGATTACCTTTGAGGGGGTACATCCCGAGGATGTAAAACGATTGACTGAGAATGCGAAAGATGCCGCAGAGCAGTATGGTTTGACGGTTAAGGCTAATGGCAGAAAAGTAACCATCAGCTATGATGCTAACAAAATTAAAGATAAGGAAAAGGAAATTACGTTTTCTGGAATTGATGGCGAAAAGGGCTTGTTTGCCTATTATTCGATGTTTAAACATGGCGTGCTTTTCGGACCAAGTGATAGCGCACTACAGATGTTAGCAAAATCTGAAGACATCAAAATCACCGAAAAGATGTGGTCATCCTTAAAGGATCTGGCCCGCGAGATGAAACGAATCGGAGATGCCTCGTCCCAGGACTCATTCAAATTTGACCCAATTAAGATCCTAAATTCTCCCGGATCGAATAATCAGGTCTTTTTTGAAGATAAGAATAACGTATATGCGAAAATCCTCCTTGATCCTGCCAATGCGCAGTTGGCCGCCAAGCATGGCTTCACGGTTGAGAAGGGTAGCGGGAAGCGCGCTAATTCACTACTGGTGACCTTCAAAGGTAAGTGACATCTGTAATCGAATGCTGTATAGTTCCACCGTCTGAAAATGTGTTTTTTCTGTTGGTGGGTCAGTTATGGCAACGAGTAATGCTGATGGCGGTAATTTCGAGAGTATTGATTCAAAGAGTGGCGCTGGTGTTCCATTAAAACGAACGCCCCTATATGCTGCCCACGTAGCGCTGGGAGGGAAAGTCGTACCCTTTGCTGGATGGGAGTTGCCTGTACAATATCGTGGTTTAATCGAGGAGCACAAAGCCGTGCGCGAAGGTGCCGGAGTATTCGATGTTTCCCATATGGGCGAGCTGTGGTTAACTGGCACGGACGCCGCCCGAAATTTGAACTACCTTACATGTAACGATGTTAGTCTTGTAGGGGTTGGGCAGGCCCAGTATACGGCATTGCTCAATGACAGGGGGGGCGTCATCGATGACTTGATTATTTATCGCCTTGGCGAAAATGAGTTCCTGCTCTGTGTAAATGCCTCAAATAGCGATGCCGATTATCAGTGGATTAAGTCACATCTCTCAGGTGATACGACTTTTATCAACCGTAGCGACGAATTTGGTTTGCTTGCGCTGCAAGGGCCTCAGGTCGAAAATATTTTAAAAAGTGATAACGAGTTAGCGCCGCTGCTTGCCTTGAAGCCGTTTAGGGTGGCAAGGGTACTGTGGCGTCACACTGAGTTGATCGGGGCGCGCACTGGTTATACCGGAGAGGACGGCTTTGAGCTTTTTGTCCACTGGGATGCTGCCACGAAACTGTGGGATTATTTGGTCAACGAACGTAAGGTCGAACCAATAGGGCTAGGAGCGCGCGACACTCTTCGGTTGGAAGCTGGATATCCCCTTCATGGCCATGAGCTTGATGTTGATCATAGTGCCTTAGAGTCTGGTTTAGGCTGGATCGTAAAAATGAATAAGGGCGATTTCATTGGAAGAAACGCGCTTATAGAGAGCGATTGTGTTCGGGAGTTAGTGCCCTTTAAATTGAATGAGCCGGGTATCGCACGTCATGGTGACTATATATTCGACACCACTGGAGAAAATTTTGGCATCGTAACGAGTGGCACCCGGTCGCCCAGCCTTGGAGTGTCAATTGGGTTGGCGCGGGTAGCAAAGATTGCTCATTTATCAGTTCCGGGCGCTGTGATGAGCGCTTCAATCAGGGGACGGGCAGTGCAGGGAGAGGTAGTCAAGTTGCCGTTTTATCGCAGAAGACGCCGTGCGAGTGTTGGTTGTTGAAAGTTCTAGCACTTTTTGAAGTGAAACCGGGATAATTTGTGAATATTCGACCTGTACGATAGATATTGCGGTGCGCATTTTGGTCGCACTGTTTCGTTATTAATATTGTGAAATGAGGGGGATGAATGTCGTTGCCAGTAGATCTCAAATACACCAAGGATCATGAGTGGGTAGACGTAAACGGAAATAGTTGCCGTATGGGAATTACTGAATTTGCGCAGGATGAGCTTGGCGAACTTGTGTACGTGGAATTGCCGAAAGTAGGGACGGTCGTTGCCAAGGGAGCTTCATTCTGTGTCGTTGAGTCTACCAAAGCGGCTTCGGATGTCTATGCGCCGATATCGGGCAAGGTTATTGAAGTAAATGTGGCGCTCAATAGTTCGCCAAGTCTCGTCAATTCACAACCGTACGAGGGGGGCTGGTTGGTTAAGTTGGATCTTACTTATTCTGAGGAACTCAGTTCGTTGTTGAGTGCCGATGAGTACAAGGCGTATATTAAGGCGTAATGATTTTTTAGCATAATGACCTGAGTTCTACGTAAGAACTGCGGTAAGTGGTTTAAATTACTTCATCCACTTCGTTGCTCATGATATAAAATGCTCGACGTAGCAAGCTTTAGCCTGCGCTTTTATATCACTCGCGCCTCGTGTCTAAAGCAATTTAAACCACTTACCTTTGTTCTTACGTCGAACTCAGGTTGATGGGGTTATGAGAGACGGAAGCACGCTCTATGTTGCCTTAACTACTCTCTTGCTCCTTTTTACCGGTATTCATTTCCACAGGTAGAATATAATGAAAAAGGCAGCACCTTTTATCTCACGTCATATCGGACCACGTGAAGCTGAAACGAAAGAAATGGTTGCAACACTTGGTGCACCCTCTTTGGACGATCTTATCGGGCAAATTGTGCCAGCATCACTGCGAGCATCAGAGCCACTGACGCTATCAGGAGAAGGATATGATTTTACCGAGGGACTTCCGGAAAATGATGCGCTGCTTCGTTTGCGGAAGATAGCCGAACGGAATGAAGTATGGCGCAGTTATTTAGGTGCGGGGTATTACGGAACGTTGACGCCCGGTGTTATACGCAGGAATATTTTCGAGAATCCAGGGTGGTATACGCAGTATACTCCCTACCAACCCGAAATATCTCAAGGGCGCCTTGAGGCGCTACTTAATTATCAGACTATGGTGATGGAGTTGACCAAACTTCCCATCGCCAATGCCTCACTCCTTGATGAAGGTACGGCTGTTGCTGAGGCCATTGTGATGTGTCGGCGGGACGTTCAGCCCGATGGTGGGGAAGAAGTTTTCTTGCATGCCGATCTGCATCCGCAGACGATCGCTGTCGTAAAGACCAGATTGCTCGCTTTGGAGATCAGGGTGACCATGGTCGCCGGGGCGGAATTTGATGTGCCAAGTAATGTCATCTGCGTTGTATTTCAAGCTCCCGGAACTCTTGGTACTGTGCGTAATCTTGCTGACGCAGTAGCGAATGCTCGTACGTGTGGGGCCAAGGTCATCGTTGCGTCAGACTTACTTGCACTCTCGCTCCTTGAGCCAGTGGAGGCCGATATCTATATTGGAAGCTCGCAGAGATTTGGAGTGCCAATGGGTGGCGGTGGACCTCATGCCGCATTTATGTCGATTCGCGATGAATTCAAAAGAAAGATGCCTGGTAGACTGGTCGGTGTATCGAAAGATCGACAAGGAAGGCGAGCTTTGAGACTAGCCCTTCAGACCAGAGAGCAGCACATTCGCCGTGAAAAGGCGACGAGTAATATTTGTACAGCTCAGGTGCTTTTGGCCGTTATGGCAGGTATGTATGGCGTCTACCACGGAAGCGAGGGGATCGTTGAAATCGCTGAGCGAGTACACTCATTTGCTCGACGATTTGCCGAGGGGATTGAGAGCGCACCTCAATGGGCGCTGCCCGATCCACACTTCTTCGACACCGTTTATTTCGAAGGAGAAGCTTCCGATATTCGTGAGCTCAAAGCCAAGGCACAGGAGCTTCGGATTAATTTCCGTTATGTCGGTACGAATGGGATAGCGGTATCGTTTGACGAAACGGTAACTGAGGTCGACTTTGCGGATATTTGCGCAGCATGCGGCGTCAGGTCTGCTCAGGAGCCTAGTGATGGGCGGCTGGGCATTCCGAAAAAGTTGCGACGAGTATCGTCGTTTATGACCCAGGAGGTGTTTACTCGCTACCGTTCGGAAACTGAGATGTTGCGCTACATTCGGCGACTGGAGAGTCGGGATCTCTCGCTTTGTCAGTCAATGATCCCGTTGGG
Organism: Bdellovibrionota bacterium; assembly: GCA_044238365.1. Lineage (GTDB taxonomy): Bacteria > Bdellovibrionota_C > UBA2361 > UBA2361 > JBIIDM01 > JBIIDM01. The sequence continues at coordinate 9,194 of JBIIDM010000035.1, forward strand.
TTCCTGTACGATGAAACTCAATGCCACCAGTGAAATGGAACCGGTATCGTGGCCCCAATTTTCGTCGATGCATCCATTTGCTCCGTATGAGCAGTTGCGGGGCACCCGGCAGATGGTAGATGAGCTGGAACGGGCGCTGGCGGAGATCACAGGGTTTGCGGCCGTTTCGCTGCAACCCAATGCAGGATCACAGGGAGAGTATGCCGGTTTGCTTGCGATTCGCGCGTACCACGAATCTCGCGGGGAGGGGCGTCGCACCGTATGTTTAATACCTGTCTCAGCGCATGGCACCAATCCGGCGAGCGCGGTAATGGCTGGATTTAAGGTCGTGCCCGTACAGTGCAATGATAATGGCGATATAGATCTTGGTGATCTTGAGCGTCAGATTGAAGAACATGCAGAGACACTTGGAGCGATGATGGTGACTTACCCGTCGACGCATGGTGTGTTTGAGGAACATATTCGTCAGGTAGCGGTATTGGTACATCGGGCCGGTGGTCAAATGTATATGGATGGGGCGAATATGAATGCGCTCGTTGGCCTGGTACGTCCCGGCGAACTTGGTATGGATGTTTGCCACCTTAACCTGCACAAGACCTTCTGTATTCCTCATGGTGGCGGCGGCCCGGGCGTTGGTCCAACAGCGGTTAAGGCGCATCTGGCGCCATTCCTGCCGGCCCAGATGAGTGTCCTTGAGGACGGTGACTCGATTGCGGCAGGTGAGGTTGGCCCGGTGGCTTCGGCACCCTGGGGCTCAGCAAGTATCTTGCCAATTACCTGGATGTATCTCTGTATGATGGGCGCAGAAGGTGTCACCGATGCAACCAAGATTGCGATACTCAACGCGAATTACATAGCACACCGACTTTCGTCCCATTTTAAGGTGTTGTACACCTCTAAGGAGGGTTGGGTTGCCCATGAGTGTATCATCGATTTGCGCCCGCTTAAGGCCTTGGCCGGAGTCGAGGTAGATGATGTCGCTAAACGTTTAATCGATTATGGTTTTCACGCTCCGACCGTATCGTGGCCGGTTGCAGGAACGATTATGGTTGAACCGACGGAGAGTGAATCGAGGCAGGAGCTTGACCGTTTTTGCGACGCGATGATTGCAATAAAGCGTGAAGCGGAGTTGATCGCTGATGGAACCTACGATCGGTTGGATAACCCCCTAAAGGGTGCGCCCCATACTATTGGTGATATTGTCAGTTCCGAGTGGTCACGTCGCTATTCGAGAGAGGTTGCAGCGTTTCCGCAGGGAGCAAGCGAGGAGCATAAGTTCTGGCCTTTGGTGGGTCGAATAGATGCGGCGTATGGGGATCGTAATTTAGTATGTGCTTGCGGCCCCCTCTCCGACTACTTGTAGCTGCCCGGTATTTTCCCAATCTCTTCGTCAAACGCTTGATTTGGCGCACTGCGGCGTGGAGTACCACGCCTCGTTTGCCAAACAAACGTTTTCCTCGACCTTGGAAAAATCCCGGGCAGCTACGCAGAGGGGGGGGGCAATTTCTTTGGGACTTTGTACTTGGGTTATTAACCTGAGTTCGACGTAAGAACTGCGTTAACTGGCTGAAATTACTTCATCCACTTCGTTGCTCATGATATAAAATGCTCGACGTAGCAAGCTACGCCTGCGCTTTTATATCACTCGCGCCTCGTGTCTAAAGCAATTTCAACCAGTTACCTTTGTTCTTACGTCGAACTCAGGTTATTAGCTACATTCTTACTAAGGGATACTATATGCAGAAGTTTTTTCCGATTGCCTTTAAGGGTGGGAAGTTTGTTGCGTTTGAGGATGCGAATGTTTCGATTGCTACTAAGGCGTTGCACTATGGGACGGGTGTTTTTGGGGGAATGAGGGTTGTGCCGAATCCTGAGGTTGAGAATGAAGTTATTTTGTTTCGGCTTGAGAGGCATGCTCGTCGGTTGGCCAGGAGCGCTTTGTTTCTACAGTATCACATTGATGAAGAGTATATAGCGAAAACACTGGTCCAATTTGTTCGCGAGAATAAGATCAGACAGTCGTCCTATCTGAGACCATTTATTTGTACGACGGGTTTGGGAATATCACCGAAGCTGCATGATGAGGAATTTGATTTTCTGATATATGGTCTGGAACTGGGCGATTACCTAAAGCCCGGGGGGGTGAAGTGTCGTTTTAGCTCCTGGGTCCGTCAGGAGGACCGGAGTTTTCCGCTGCGAGGTAAAATTACTGGTGCGTACATTACCTCGTCACTTGCCAAGACCGAGGCGCACAGCAGTGGATTCGATGAAAGTATACTTCTTAATACGCAGGGTAAGGTGAGTGAAGCGTCTGCCATGAATCTGTTTATGGTACGCGATGGGGCGCTGATAACCCCGGGCGTTGATCAGGATATTCTTGAGGGCATTACTCGGGCCAGTGTAATCGAGCTTGCACTGGATTTGGGCATTGAGGTGATTCAGAGGCCAGTGGATAAGACCGAGCTTTTAATCGCCGATGAGGTATTTCTGACAGGGTCGGCTGCCAAAGTTGCACCCGTATGTCAGATTGAGTCGTACCTGCTTCCAGAGAGTAACCCAGTTACTCAGAAGCTACTGAACCTGCTCTCCGCTATTACGCAGGGGGCTGAACCAGGCTACGAAAAATGGATTACTCGGATAGCGCTCTAGCCCGGATTATTCACGAGCCCGGATTGTTTCGGCGGTGAGCACCAGCCCCAGGGGCCGCCCAAAAGAGGATTCTCCGTTCTTTCGTCGAACCTTCAGTTATGAACCTGAGTTCAACCTAAGAACTCCGGTTACTAATTACGCCAATTCTCTAATGATTTCGGTGTGCGTTCGGTATCGGGCCTAACCCGCTACAGAGTTTTGATGCATTTTGATGGAATGTCCGGATTCCTCTGTATCAACCCAAGTTCGAACTAAGAACAGAGGGGGACAGCCGCGTCGCGTTAACCGGAGCTATGAAGATCCCAATGAAGTATATTCAGCAGTTAATAATGGTCTCTGCCCTGCTCATCACTCTGAGCGGTGGCGCAGTTGCAGAGCGTGATCTTTATCTTAACGACGAATCCGCTGGTAGTTCCGGTGTGGTGAATCCCACCGGATATTACGAGAAATGGACATATTTTGGTCAAGAAGTCTCGAAGACTGATCAGCTTATTGCTCAATCTTTGCGTTCCCATAACACGGATAGGCAGGCCTCAAAGCCCGAGAAAAAGCCGACTCCAAAGCCTCTTGAAGAGGCTTCAATGAAGAAACCTAATCCTTTAAAGATGGATAAGGAAGAATTTAATAAGTATGTAGAGGAGTTGGCGGGAGATGCGGCCGAGAAACCCTTCTTAGAACCGAATGCGGATGCTCCGCCAGCATTCAAGGCGATGCATGCCTGTTTGCAACGGGGTGATTATGATTGTGCGAACAAATACGCAGGAAAATACGCTCAAGGCAATATTCTGGCAGAGGAGTATTATGCCCAAATTAAGAAGCTCACGGAGGAAAAACTTCGTATAAAAGGGATGATGCCTGCTTCGATCGATGACGAAGAGCCGGATTATGAGAATACTACTATCCTTGAAGCCGGTCCGAAGGATAAGAAAACAGAGAACGCTGCTAAGGGTGAGTCGGATTCTTCTGCTGAGGGGAGCGAGAAACCAGAGGATTTACAAGGAGCGGGGAGCGTCGGGCGGCTTCCAGAAAGCGTAGAGCAATTGCTACTTGAGGGAGAGCAAAAGGAAAGCCAGTATGTTAACAAGAATCGCGATGCGGTGCGTCCTCCGACGGATGATGGTCTCGGTGGGGGCGAGGTTCTGCGCATGCTCTCTATTCCCGAAGAGAAGCAGAGAAAGCAGGCGAGTGATCAGTACCAGGGGGTGTTGCCCAAGGATGAGCAGGGTGCCGTAAGGGTGTACTTCTTTTTTCGAAAAGATGATCTGAACGCTTATGCGATGTTACCAGTACTGGAAAAAGTCTATCAGGCTCACAAGGATGATAAGCGGTTTATCTTGTTGGCCTTTTCACTAGCGCAGATGACCAATGCTGAGTTGAAGGCCATGAAGGCCAAGGTCAAGGTCAACTTCCCGTTGCGCAGTGGTTCCATCATCGCACAGCAGATGGACATTACGAGTTCTCCCACAACGTTGATAGTTGCCCCGTCGAGCGGAAGTTATGCCAAAGAAGAGGGGATTAGAGGGTTTGGGTTCATTGATGAGCTGGTTAGGCTCGTGGATGGTACTGGTCCAACCAAGAGGGTTCCAAAGTAAGCTGTGGTGCCACAATCAGGCCATTTTTATTTAAGAAGCAAAGAACAGGTAGGCACCGATTACTGGTATGACTGGTGTTAATCTCTTATTGAGGACAGTGCGCGTATGAGCCAGCTACTTAATTTATTCAGCGAAGTTTTGAACTTTGTTAGTTCAGTCGGGTGTTTTGAGGGGTCAGGCAATACTGATCATTGCCCTGGTTCGGTCCTCCATCCGGTCACCGCTGCGCTCGCAACACAGGGATATTGGACGCACGCCGATATTATCTGGCATCTGCGTTTTACCAACTTTCAGACCTGGGCGATCCTAATTTACCTAGTGGCGTGTGTCGGGGCGATCTGTGGCATGGCTTTCGGGGCTCCGCCCAAATTGTGGCTCTGGTTACTGTTCGGGCCGGGGATTTTCTTTTTTTTAATTGATACCACTACCCCGGCGTATGGTGTTCGGTGGTATGTAGGGCCAAATTCCAATGATATTTTTGGGGGAGCGGCGCGTGACGAACGGGCGATGAGGAGGGTGTGGAAGCTCTCCGAGGTGGGGCTTGCTAACAACCCTTTGGCGGTTGGCTCAAATAATAATTCTTTTATCGGAAATCTGTTAGGGCTCGGTGGGGACCTCACCGTCTATAGTGATGGTCATCCGACGGGCAGTAACAGAACAACCGAGGGGAGCGATCCTGCCGGTACCGTTCGCGTGGCGCAGGTCTTTCTTTGGGCGGATTGGGTCTTTAGTGATTTTGTTGAGTGGGTTGTTTGGTGGACAGGGTTATTCAACTCAGGGGTTGGTGCCCAGATGGGGAATATAACACGCAGTAACTTACCGCCGCAGGCCATTACCGATGCAGGAGGGTTCAACTTCGGGGGGCTGAATGACACTACACGAGAGGACGATCAAGCCTGGCTTCTCTCGAAGAATAAGTGGTCGTACCTGATGGATATAACGGGGGCCCAGCTTCACAACGGGGACCTTAGAGATTCTTTTGTTACTATGATGTCATCAGAATGTGGCGATGCTTTGCGTAAGGGGATAGATGAAGCTTCGTATGTTGCTGCGATTAATGCCAAGGGTATGAACCTTCCGGCTTCGGTGTTTAAGACTGGGTCAAGTGGTGCTCTTTACTCAACAGCAATGACTGAATTGTCCAACACCCATATTCCGACTCCTCCGGCAGTGGTGGCCTTATTCGATAGTGACGGCCAAGGTAGTTTCCGCAAGGCGATTGGGTTTATGCGTGACCCTGCTGTGGCCGATACCTGGATGAAGGCGGGCATCATGGAAACGATCGCTTGTGATCAATTGCTTACCATCGTGGTTGAGGGGTTCCGTTGGGAAGCTGCCCATATTTACTATCAGTTACTCACCTCGTTGCCGCCGGAAATGTCTCCGTTGACACTGATGTATACGCTTTTCTATGGCTGGGATATGAAAAGTCCGGTGACGTCATTGACTGCTCCTATATGGGATTATCAGTACTTTATGGGTGGTGACCTGATTACGCCACTTATGACTCCTGACGATCAGGCCGAGTTTTTGGAGAATCTCATTTTTGTTCATTTGATTCGCAATGAATTGCAGCTGGCTCCGAAACCATTTAGGGGGCGTGTTAATGAGGGGGCAAAAGCGGTCCAGGATGTAAATACCTACCAATCTAGAACGGGCAGCCGAAATAAATTTGGTGAGGTGCACACCTGGGCGATGATGATTCCCTATATTCAAGGAGTGTTGCTCTATCTTATGGCGGTAGCATATCCCTTTATCTGTATGATGATTATGCTTCCGGGTCGGCATAAGGCCCTATTCACCTGGCTTTCCTTCTTCGTGTGGGCCAAGCTTTGGGATGTCGGGTTTGCAGTGGTGATGGTGTTGGAGCGTAGTATCTGGGCAATGCTTGGTAACGGCCCAAACACTGGGCGCGTTTTCAGCCGGGTAATCGATATGGCAAGTTTTGGAGATTACGACGTGCAGTGCCCAACTGGTGGCACTGCACCACCATATGGTGTCTGTACTCCTGGGGCGGTACCTGATGTAATGGTCGGACGAGATGGTGCGGTAGCTGAAAGCCTCTATATGAGCGAAGTTTTCAAGTACTTCGATCAGGGTTTAACGGTCGGTGGCAATCTACAGCTCGACCTTGCCAACAGCTACTACATCTACATCATGTCAGCGCTCTACTTTGCAGTGCCCGCAATAACTGGCCAGATGGTCCTCGGTGCCAAGGCTGGTGCGGCTGGTTTAGCCAGCGGCGCAATTGGGGGTCTCGCATCAGAGAGTGGTCGCGCTGCCGGGCAGGGGTATACTGCTGGGCAGAGCCGCATTGCCGGTAATAACAATGGAATGGTCGGGTTTAACGAGCGAAATCAGCAAATGAGGCAGGCCGGCATTGCTGGTATGGCGCTTGACGCGGGGAATAGGGGGTTAGCGAGTGAGCTGTCGTCGCAGGCGCTTGGAAGTGTTGATGCATTGTCGGGCCAGGCTTCTCGGATTGATAGTTTGGGTGCCCAAGCTGTTACACAAACCAATAATCAGGGACATAGCAGGGGTGAGGGTCACCGTTCTGGAGCGGGAGTGGCCGATATGGTAGTAAACGCTGGTGGAAAAGCCGCGACTGGAGGAATTTCTGGGATACTTAGTAGCGGTCTCGGCAGTGCAAAGGCTGCAGGTGCCGCTACTGAGTTTTCAATAGACCGATCTTCTGGAGCATCTTCACAGAGCACTCCTATATCCGGCGGCGGGAGTTCGGTTGGTGAGACCCCTAATATGAACACTAGTGCCCTTTTAAGGGGGTTGTCGAGCTCCTCCTCTGCTTCAGGTTCTGGTTCGCCTTCCGTTCAGAGTCAGCAAACGGCAGCTGGCAATGGTGCGAACACGGTTAATACTCCAACTCCTGGTAGCACGAAGCCGAAAACGCCGAATACAAATGGTTCAGGCGGCATTAGTACTGGTAATGAGATCTCGACAGTTGCTTCTGGTATGGGCCAAATGAGCAGCGCTGCGACGGGGGCTGCTAATGCTGCGATAAGTAGGGCTCAAACCGGTCGCCAGGTCGGCTGGGAAATGGCACAGAATGCGGCAAAAATAGGCGCAGCACGTGAAAAAATGGATGCCGCTGTGCATGGTAAGGCTGCGGGTTCGTTGCAAAACTTTGCTGAGACACAGGCGGCATTAGGTTCATATGGAAACATCAGAAATTTCCAGGAAGGAACGGCTGATTACTTGGGAGCAATTGGCGGAAACTCAGGTGTAGTCTCTGGAGCTTCGGGTTCTTTGGCTAACCAGTCAATGATGGGTTTAGCCGCCATGGGACAACTTAATTCGAGTGGGCAAAATAATCAGGAAAAGGCGCAGTTGGGAATGGGTGAAAGAGTGAATGGTCAGAGTTTCTTTGGCTATAACGCGCAAGTCAACAACGCACTGAACACTGATTTTGGTCCAGCCGCTGTTGCAGCCCAGTATAATCAGGCACAGGTCTCTTACGGCAATATTTCAGATGGAGAAAGAGGAAAAGTGCCCAATAATAACACTTGGCTTGGTAATTCTGGGAATGTCAACCTGAAATCAGCCAAAGAGAGTCAGGGTCAATAAGTCGCTTACGGTGGTCAGAGAGCAGCTGATATTCTTATTTCAATTCAAATGCATAAATATCCGGTTTTAGTTACAAACACGGAGCTATAAACCTAAAACGAGCAGTTTTATCCCACTCAACTGCTCGTTTTAGGTTGAAATCTTCCGAATTTTTAATCAGCCCCCGTCCCCAAAGCCCACCCCACCTAAACTTTCCCCAACCCCATCGCTCCACCCTAGCATCCCAATATCATGGCGCGTTTCGTAAATAATCCGGGCTAAGCCCATCCACTCACCCTCTTACCCATAAAACTACGGTTCTTTCATGAGTGCTCCAGAGAAAAGTTCGGAAGAAAAGCCGAAAAAAAAGAGTAAACTCCCATTATTACTAGTGCTGGTCGTCCTCCTATTGGGCGGCGGCGCGGGCGCTTATTTTTTTCTTTTGGCCGGGGGAGAAAAGAAAGAGGGGGAGGAGGAGGTCGTAGAGAAGCATTTTGAATTTGCCGGAGTGGCTCTTGAGCCGTTTTATGTAAACCTTAATGAGCAAACGAGCTTTTTAAAAGCAGTGCTTCATCTTGAGTATAATAAAACCTTGATTGAGGAGATCGAGCTGGCTCACGCAGAGGGGAAAGAGCATGGCGGGCACGGGGGCGAACATGGTGATGAATCAGGTGGTGAGGAGTCTGAAGAGGGCGATGGTGGTCATGGTAATGATGGCCACGGTGATGATGGCCACGGTGATGCCGAGGAAGAGGGTGGGGGAGGTTCAGGCGGTGGTGAGGCGGTTGCTGTCGTGCCCCATACAATTACGGCCAAAATGCCCGCAATTCGCGATGCCATTATCGCCGTTTTATCGTCCAAGAAAGCCAAGGATGTGCTTACTCTGGATGGTAAGGACTTGTTGAAAGAAGAAATTCTCGAAGGGGTCAATGAGGTGTTGGGATTAGATGAAGAAATCTTTGTGAGAGTTGATTTTGTGGAATTTCTTGTACAATAGTATAGCGACCGCATTATTGTGCGTTCTTTTATGCAATCTGCTTGCAGCGGATGGCGGGCGGGGTGCGTTGCACACTTCGCGCTGTTATCTTCCGCTCGCGCCCTCACTATCACGGGCGTTTCATCCGGCAAAAATTCACCCGTATCGGGTCAGCGGACGAACTGTCACTCAGATTGCGCACTCCATACACTACAAAGGGCCTTTTGATCGTCAAGGTCGGTCGCGATACTCGGGATATTACCGGTGGTTTGTTTCATCAGGAAATGATAGTTTAAAATATCGGTCATACGTTGAACTTCCGTGTTTGCAGAGGACAAATCCGCGAGTTCGCCTGCGCTGGCGGCGGTATATTAATGTGCTAGCTCTTCACGAGTTAAATCATCATCGCCTCTTTATGGCTGGTATCAGCGAGTTTCAGCAGTCGCCACATAGTAAGGCGGGCGGTTATTGGCAGAGAACCTTAGCGAGTATGAGAGCCCGTGATCGTGAGTGGGATGCAGTTGACGTGGTCCCTCCGTTTGACAAATTTTAGCTATTTGCTGGTATAGTGCAACCGGTGTTGGAGTGGGGGATTTTCAGCCACTTTATGTATGACTTTTTGAACTGGAACCGCTATATTATGACTGATACAGGGAACAGAGAGATTGGCACTAAAGCGATAGGGCAAGTGGACTATGGGGTTCTGGATGCCGCCAAAGCGCAGTTTATTTCAGCGGCAAAAAGCACGCTTGGCTTTGCCTCAGAGTTTGGCACCGTTCCTCAGGGTGGCTTGGGTGCAAGCGCGAATGTTTTTCAGTTAAACCTGGAGCAGCTTTTCACAAGCGGCGGCGGAGAACTAGGTATTTCGTTGATATCTGAAGGGTTGGGAACTGCTGATGATGCGCGGCCAGCCGATCTTTCTGAAAGTGAGTCGAGGGAGTTCTGGTATAACATAGGAATCAAAACGGTCGCCTGCTTAAGTAATGATGCTGCCAGCTCCGCGTTACAATCGCTTTTACTCTCATTATATCTTCCTTCGAGTACTCCAGAGACGGTTTTTAATCCGTTGTTTATGGAAGGGTTTACCAAGGGGATTGTTGATGGCTGCCGCACGGTTGGCTGTGTGTATCTTTCTGGTGAGACCCCGCAACTGAAAACGAAGATCTACCCGGATAAAATAGATATTGCTGGGGCGGTGATGGCGCTAGCAATTCCGGGCTTACCGAAAGTTGCACTTTCTGAGTTTGGTGTTGGTAACCAGATCGTCTTTATTGCCAGTAGTGGACCCCATGAAAATGGGTTTACGCCGATTCGGGAATTAGCAACCCGCCTACCTCGTGGATTAAGGACGTTGTTGCCGAGTGGAGTCGAGTTATGGCGGGCGGCTAATGCACCCACTGTGCTCTACACGCCACTGGTTCGTAAGGTCCTTGAGGCTGGTATTGCGCCCACTGGATTGGAAAATATCTCTGGTCATGGGTGGCAGAAGATCATGCGCTCAAAACAGACGCTTTCATACGTGATAACGAATCCACTCCCGTTTCTGGACGTTTTCAGCTTTATTCAGAACTCGCTTGAGATAACCCTTCACGAAATGTTGGAAATATTTAATTGTGGTGTCGGCTTTGCCATTTTTGTGAGGAGCGCAGATGAAGCTCAGACGGTAGTGAACATAGCCCGCACCTTGGGGTTAGTCGCGGTGCACGCCGGGCACGTTGAGTCTTCGTCGAGTAGGAAGGTCATTGTCGAACCCTGGAACGTAGAATTGGGTTCCGAGGCATTTACCTTGAGTCGTTGACCATTCAAATCGATAGATATTTTATGAACAGCTCAAAGGAACTGCCTGATTATTCTCAACCAGATGAGTTTACCATTGCCCCCCTTCTGGTTCTTGTACCACCGCAGGGCAATGTCAACGCACTTGATGGCTTTGCAACATCATTGTACGCTCGCTTTGAGAAGCTATCTCTAACAATCAGGGATCTTGAACGTGGTGACCAAGGTGGATCGAATCTCGAGCGGTTTATTACAGAGCGTGACATGATACGTGAGGTCTTATCATGGTTAGCAATTACCCCTGAGGAAACCCCATGAGTGCTAATATACGACCGCGTTCCCCCTCTGAGATGATTCGGCGAGGTTATACAGATGCCGAGATGGAAAGCATATTTGCTTTGGGACGCCTTCTGATTGAAAGCGGCAGCTTTTTACGGGCAGCAGTGATTTTAAAAGGTTTGACGGAAGTTGCTCCTGAATTTGCACCAGCCTGGCTGGCCCTAGGGTATATAGCAATTATGAATGGAGAGTATGAGCAGGCGTTGGGTTTTTCAGGGCAGGTGCTTAGGCGCGATCCTACCCATCCCGAGGCTATGCTAATGAATGTACTATGTTCATTAAGTACCGGTGATATTAACACTGCAGGAACGTATCTCGGTGAGCTAAAGGACGGTATTGATGGCGAGATTATAAATAACCCGCAGTTGGTTCGATTATACCAGTCTCAGTTGGTGCGATTTCAGTCGCGTTGATCTACGTTATAAGGAACGAATGATAGAAGCTTTCCTCATTTCTCCAAATGGCACAGCGGAAGAAATTGATGTAAGTACTCTGCCGTTAGCCCGCAAAGAAGGAATTCTATGGCTTACTATTCGTTCTGCCATGGAGGAGGATTGGCAGTTCCTGACTGAGAGGCTTGGCTTCCACGCCCTTGCTGTAGAGGATGCTAGTAAAAAATGCCAAAGAAGCAAGGTTGATGAGTACGAAGGTTTTATTTTTGTCGCGATTCGGGCGTTTACAGGTTGGGAGCAGGACCGCCATGCATTCCTTGATGAGATCGACTTTTTCGTATCGAAGGATACACTGGTAGTTGTGCACTCCCCTGCGATCGACGACTTGTCCAGCGCACTTCCCTTGGAGCCGTCCAGGAAGTTTGTGCCCTATGCGTCGCCACGGCAGGAGCTGTGTGGCATTCGGGATTTGAGCCCTGGATTTCTGCTCTATGAGTATCTCGATCAGGTTGTAGATGCAATTTTTCCCGTTATGGACGTCCTTGATGAGGAGATATCAGAGACTGAAGATGGTATTTATAACGGCGAGCAGCTCACTTCTCTGACAAAATCACTACTTCTTAAGCGCCAGCTCTTAGAGCTGCGACGCACGGTCGCCCCCCTGCGAGATGTCTTAAATCACCTACTGCGGATACGGTGGATTACGGAACGCGAGGAGGTTCGTGTCCATCTTCAGGACGTGTATGATCATACGCTGCGTCTTTTAGAGCAAATTGACCTCCATCGGGAAATCGTTGCTGGTCTATTCGAAGCGCATATCGCAATTGCGGGTAACAGGCTTAATCAGGTCATGAAGATGATGACGGCCCTCTCTACCGTACTTATGTCAATGACCCTGATTCCGGGAATTTACGGAATGAACTTCCAATTTATGCCCGAACTTGCTTCGCCCTACGGCTATCCTGCCGCAATCGGCATGATGGCTGTCATCGGGAGTTTACTGGTTTTTTATTTTAGAAAAATAGGTTGGTGGTAGA
>JBIIDM010000194.1:0-6403 GCA_044238365.1 Bdellovibrionota bacterium
GCATGCGATATGACTGAAACGATTGCTCAGGCCTGTAATTTGGAGTTTTCATTTAACACGTATTACATGCCGCGCTACTCAGAACGAACCGAAGAAGACCACGCCGACATCATGGCAGAACAAGCCCGCCAAGGACTTGAAGAGCGACTCACCGACTACCGGGACCAGGGAAAAGTAACACCGGAACAGGAATCCACCTACCGGGAAAAGTTAGAGCGAGAGATTCTACTAATCCGCGGCATGGGCTTTGCCAGCTATTTCCTCGTCGTTTCAGATTTCATAATCTGGGCCAAAGAACATACTATTCCGGTAGGACCAGGACGGGGCAGTGTTGCGGGATCGCTAGTGGCCTACGCCATGCGGATTACCGAAGTCGACCCTGTTGTACACGACCTGCTCTTCGAACGTTTCTTAAATCCAGAACGGATATCAATGCCCGATATCGACGTGGATTTCTGCATCAATGGTCGAGAACAAGTAATTCAGTACGTCATCGAAAAGTACGGCAAAGACCGAGTTGCGCAGATCGCCACCTTCGGAACACTTAAAGCCAAGGCCGCCATCAAAGACGTCGGACGAGCGTTAGGGATACCTTACGCTGAAACCGATAAAATCGCTCAACTGATACCCGCCCCACGCCAAGGCTTTGACTATTCGCTGAAGGATGCTCTGGAGATGGAGCCACGCCTTAAAGAATACGCAGCCGGTGAAGGTAAACAGCTCATGGAGCTGGCGATGAAACTGGAGGGACTTACTCGTCACTCATCCACACACGCAGCCGGAGTAGTAATCGGTGATCGCCCGCTGATGGAACTTCTCCCGATGATGGTCGATAAGGATAGAAACTACGTTACCCAATTTTCCATGGGAAATGTAGAGAAGATCGGTCTCGTAAAGTTTGATTTCCTAGGATTAAAGACACTCTCGGTCATCGAAACGGCCTGTAAAATTATTAACGAAAGTCAGGGTGAACGGCCGCAACTCTCGCGAGTATCATTGGATGATCCCGCTACCTATGAGCTGATCTGCAAAGGAAATACTGTAGGGGTGTTCCAATTGGAATCCGGCGGAATAACCGAAATGACGGTTCGTCTGAAACCCAACTGCTTTGAAGACCTTGTGGCGATCCTAGCGCTCTACCGACCAGGCCCTCTTGATGCTGGAATGGTCGATCACTACATCGAGCGAAAACATAAACGCGAGCCGGTAACCTATCTCCACCCGTTAATGGAACCAGTTCTGCAAAATACATATGGTATTATGCTCTATCAAGAGCAGATCATGCAGCTTGCTCGAGTACTGGCTGGGTACTCGCTGGCCGAAGCGGATTTTCTCCGAAAGGCGATGGGTAAGAAGAACCCGGAAGAGATGGCCAAGCAAAAAATCAGATTTCTTGAGGGAACAAATAGGGCGGAGATTTCAAAAACGGTTGCAGAAGAGATTTTCGGTCAAATGGAGACATTTGCGCGATACGGTTTCAACCGAAGTCATAGTGTCGCGTACGCAATGATCTCGTTCCAAACTGCCTACTTAAAGGCACATTATGGAGTGGAATTTATGGCGGCACTCCTTTCTCATGATAGTGACGACAGTGATAAAACCTTAAAGAATCTTACAGAGTGCCGCAAGCAGCAAATTCTGGTACTCCCCCCTGACATTAACGAAAGCAACTCAGGCTTTGCTGTCGTCAATGGCCGTATCAGATATGGCTTAAGTGCGGTAAAGGGTATTGGTGAAAAAGCCATAACTGCGATCCTGGAGACCCGCGCTCAAAGTCAGTTTGCCGATATCGAGGACTTCCTCTCACGGGTTGATCCAAAACCGCTTAACCGCAAGGTCCTTGAGAGCTTAATCAAATGCGGGGCCTTTGATTGTACCGAAGTCTCTCGTCGTGAGCTCTTTGAACAACTCGAAGAACTGATCAGTAACGCGAACACCTTTCACAAAGATATGGCTTTTGGTCAGGGCAATCTGTTCGCACCTAGGGACGGCACCCCGCCAAAGATGATCCGTCGGAAAACCGGACTTTCGGAATGGTCTTCTCTGAAGAAACTTCAGCATGAGCGTGAAGCGCTCGGTTCGTACATCTCTGGTCATCCACTTGAACGCTTCCGCCGCAGCCTTACCCGAATTGCACTCTCCACCCAGCAGCTTAAAACCCGAAAAAAGGGTGAGATCGTAACAGTCGGCGGCGTAGTGACTGCGCTAAAATTAAAAAACACCAGGAAGGGAGACCGCTATGCCTCCTTTGTTCTTGAAGATGAACTTGGCACCATTGAAGCTCTCGTTTGGCCTGATACCTACAAAACCGTTGCCAACATTTTGGCTGATGAACAACCTCTCCTGTGCAAAGGAAAGGCAGACATTTCCGAGGAACGGTGCACATTGATTATCGAGAGTGTCTCTTTGCTGGAATCGGTCCGGAATCAGAAGGCAAGTATCGGAAGAATACAGATACCGAAAGAACACGCGACTATCCCGACCATGATGAAGCTCAAGGAGATTCTTTCATCGTACCCCGGAAACCTGCCCCTTATCGCACACTATGATGCGAATGGCACGGCCCGACGTGTGGTGATGCCAGTGCTCATCGAACCATCCGAGAAGCTTTGCGAGGCGATTGAAGAGCTCTTTGGTTTCCCGGTGCTGCATTTTAATTAGGGCACACGGGGTATCCGTAGAGAGCCCCAGGAACGCGATTCTTGGATATGCCATCTCGGTATCTCTATGCACCGGCTGCCGAAGACCTTGTTTTTTTTGAAATTCACGGGGTGTGGCAGCGTCCCTATATCCTTGTGAGAGTGGGATCCAGTGAAAGAGTGGGGACTGATGGCGATCTCATTTATTTTCGTAGTGTTACACCTGCCCTGGTTCTCATTTGCCTTAGGAAATAATCAACGGTATAGTTTTGACACTACAATCTAGGTTGCTTGCGCTGCCAAATATGGTCAGAGTCTATTGGCTATTTTTGAGGCAAAGGCTGCTAGGATATTGGAGGTTATTATGGTTGGTTCTCAAGATAGAAACTTTCGCCCATCGCATACGATAGCTCACGACACAGACTCAGCCTACCTGTCAAAGGTGGCTCTAGCAAACGAAGGTTTATGGAAAATCAGCGATACGCGCAATGCAATCTCAGATAACCAGATTGAGAGTGGCGGTGCCCTGATACTTCCCTTTCTTTCGGAGCCGAAATCGGCGCTTCGTGTTGCGGAAGCGTGGAAAAATCAGACAAAAGTATGGTTTCAAAACCCGCTTTACCACTGCCCAATCTTCCCTATCTCAGCATCTTTGTGCAAAGAAACTGAGGACGAGTTGCGAGGAGCTGAATTTCCGGTCTATCGCCAAGACCTTTTGCTCGAGGCGATAAACTGGAACCTGCTAGTACAGCACGGTGTCCTTCCCGCCTCAGCCCTCGATTCTCAGAATCTTCCCAAGGGTCGAAAGGGAAAGACCATGCTGGCTGGCACCCTGCTTGCACTCAGGCAAAATGCCCAGTGGATTATGTTTCACGATTCTGACGTGACTAATTCAGTGGAGTATGGCGCACTTGAGGCTATTCCACGTTTACTCGGCAGCAATGCAAGATACGAAGCTTGTATGATGGCCTTGGTGGGACCTAACCGTAATAATGAGCCTTGGACGACTCACACGAACATCGTAGCGCTAAGCGAGATGTTCAACCGTGATGTGCGAAAAATCGCAACAAGACTGGGCCGAATTATTTGGGCCCTAACCGGAGAACGAGGATTTTCACGTGACTGTATTCTAAACCTTCCTTTTGCACTTGGTATGGGCATCGAAACCATTTTCGATGTAGCATGTTGTGAAAAAGAGGTAAAAGATGGACGTTCCTTCATCCAGCAGGTGATCGGCGTGATCAACAAAGAAGAGCGCGGAACGTCTGATGTAGAGCGTGAAAATGCGCTGATTACAGCTTGTACTCTCTGTCTGGCACGCCTGCTAGAGTACCTGAATTCCGATACAGCAACACCACTATGGGGACTAGACCTCAATGGCGCTGCTGCGATCAATGCATGCTATACCGCTAAAGAGGTGGACATATTTGTCCATCCCGGCACCCCCGCAGCGCAATCGGTGCAGCGGGTCCGTCGGGAAACCATTTTGCCCTGCATTAATGAGCTTGAGGCGGGAGGATACATCGACTGGAAGGTTATAGATCACATAGCATCGACTCGATGATGTAGATCCTTAGAGGAGTGTCATTACCTTACGTAACGACACTCCTCTCCTTTGACCATCAAAAAAACACTTTGATAACAAATAAATTTAACTAACGACCCATAAACTAAACAGGTTCTTAACAACCATACCTGTTGGCTAAAAATGATTTGATTGTGAATTTGGAGTAAGCAATGAGCACAACGACCACTCTAGCAAATGAGACACTAGCGGAAGAGATCGAAACCGCAATGAAGTATACTGATGATATAATTCATCGCAGCGCGAAAGGAATGCTGCGCCACGACTATCTCGTTCCCGGGGGGCCCTACGAAGAGCAATGGGACTGGGATGCCTTCTTTATGGCACTGGCCTTGTACTCGCGAGACAAAAAACAGGGGGGGGTTGCCTTTCGCAATTGGGCCTTAAATTACCTTGAAAATGCAAATACTGATGGCCGTGTTCCAGGGTGCATGACCCCCGAGGGACCAGATCCAAGATTGCATCAAATCAAACCCTTAATTGCCCAAGGGTGCCTTCTTGCTACAAAGGCGCTAGGCGACGCGTCGTGGCTTGCCCCACACTGGACGAAACTGCAGGCCATTATTAACTTCAGGCGTAAGAATCTCTGGTCTGAGGAGTATGACTTAGCGGTCTGGTACGACAGTATGGAATCAGGAGCAGATAATAACGTTGCCGCGCTTGAGCATCCTCACAAATCCGTCATAGCCGTTGACGTGAATACTTTTATCGTCCTTGAATTCCGTGCCCTTAGCCTTTTGTCCGAGGAACTAGGACATACTGCCATGCAAGTGGAATACCGAAGAGCCGCCAATCACCTGCAGCATCTGATGCAAAAAACGTTGTGGAATGAAAAGGACGGAATCTTTTATAACCTATTTACCTGTTCTGGCAACCACATTCCAAGGGTAAGTTATTCCTGTTTCCTTCCTCTATGGGGAGGTCTAGCCACTCCTAAGCAGGCTGAGCGAATGATTCGCGGATTCTTGATGAACCCAGAACATATGCAGTCTTCCCATGGTATCCGCTCCCTGTCCCGTCAGGACCCTACCTACAACAATGTAAACATGATTAAGCCCCACTCTAACTGGCAGGGGCCTATCTGGCCCATCGCTACCTACCTTTACTTCCATGGCCTGCTCCGCTACGGGTTTCAGGAGGAAGCATCATGGTGCGCAGAATCGATAACTCAGCTCGTTCTCAACGACATCCGAAAAACAGGGGGAATGCATGAGAATTATGATGCGGAAACTGGTGAGCCATTAGCCGCCCCAAATTTTGTCAGCTGGAATATTTTAGTTCGGAATATGATAGTTGAACTCAGACCAGATAGTCACCCGCTGTCCTGCTTAATTGACAACTGGGAGCTCCAGTAGGGGGTCGTTGAATAGGGCAAGGCAGTATCGGCTTTTGATTTTGAGGGCGATGTGGAGCTGGAGATTTATCCGAAAAATTCGCGCCGCAGGAGTAACTGCGGTATTGGGGGTATCTTCGAGTAAACTTCCGGGCTAAAGCAGGCAGCAGCTAGAGCCGATACATTCCAAAACAGCGCAAGCCCGGGGGATTAATGTCAAAATTGTTGGGATTACTGAGAATCTTCATAGCACTCGGGATCGCTTATGTGATTGTCGGAGCACTTATCTGGTTTAACCAAGAGAAGCTGATATTCCCAGGAAGTATGCAGAAGTTTAAAACTTGGACCGTGCCAGAAGGCATACAAAGCGAGTTTATCCCCTCAGAGGCCGGCATAACATTGGAGCGCTGGTATGCACCGGCTTCTGGCAAAGAGAAGGGGGTAGCAATTTTCTTTAATGGCAATGGCGGTATATTGCCCTATAGTGCCTGGTTTCAGAAAGCACTTGCCTCTAGTGGATATTCTAACTATGCAATCGATTATCGCGGCTATGGGCGATCCTCTGGTGAACCTTCTGAGAGCTCATTCTACACAGACGCTCAAACGTTACTTCAACACATAAGGTCGCGCCATGATCTAACAAAGACACCACTGGTTATCTGGGGGGCATCCCTCGGAAGCGGGCCCGCTACGTACCTCGCACAACAAAACAAACCAGCAGCCGTTCCGCAAAATATAGACAATTATTACATTGACTAAATTTGCTTCCTGATTCAGCGATTGATATCTAACAAAGATTGCTCTTTGTCCCGATAGAGCAATCTCCTCAGGCGTTAATTTCCGGAG
>JBIIDM010000036.1:0-21333 GCA_044238365.1 Bdellovibrionota bacterium
TTAAAGATTACTATAACGACTCGCGGAGGCGAGTCAAAACAAACACATAGCCATCGCCGAGATGCGACTCAAAACCGCATTATTTTTGACGATGGCTATAGCTGCTAATACACGCTTTTTAGGTCCTCATATCCGCCGACATTCAGGGCGAGTTCATATCCGTGGGCAATTAGTATCTCTCTGGCTTTCTGGGATCTTCCGCCTGACCTGCAAAAGCAGAGGATTCGTCGTGACCTATGGGGTTCAAGTTGATGCATCTGATCCGGAAGGTCGGCTATGTCAATGTGTAATGAGTCTGTTATGGTACCTTCAAGGACTTCCCCGGTCGTACGTACATCGAGCCAGAGGGGGTCTTTCCATGAGGCATCCTCTGATTTTAAGGCGCTGATTAGCTCTTGAACCGATAAGTCGCTTGGCATAGATTGTCCTTTTTAAAGAGAGTGCAGGTTTCTGATCAGAAACTATAGTCAAACCTGAAGATAAATTAAAGGGCCTTCAATGGGCGAAAACGAAAATAAAGGTGCAATTTTGAAGGTAGAGCGACTGCTCAAGGCTGGGGCAAGTCATCATATTTTTCTGTGCGCAGAGAGTGATAAGTCTAGCTGTTGTTCTTTGGAGGAGGGAAAGGTTTCATGGGAGTACCTGAAAAGGAGAGTTCGAGAGCTGAAGTTGGAGGATTCGGTGAACCCGGTATTAAGGTCAAAGGTAGGCTGTTTAAGGATCTGTGTGGAGGGGCCAATTATGGTCGTTTATCCGGAAGGCGTCTGGTATCACTCATGTTCACCTGAGGCTATTGAGCGAGTATTGACGGAGCACATTGTCGGAGGGAGTATTGTCGAGGAATACCGGTTACATCCTCTGGGGTGATTGGTCTCCTAGAAATGTTTTTTTGCATGCTCATATAACTGACGTATGTTTTACTTCATAAATCTAAGAGCTCGTTAGATAATTTATATAACCTATGGAATTTCGCTTTTGGCTTCATTTTAGAAGCGAAGTTTTGCTCAAAATGTAAATTCCATAAATCATCTGACTCATTCAATAGCCTCTTAGATACGTTGGCGAACTTTTAGGATATGTCTCTTGTTCACGATCATTCCGCACCATGGCCATGATAAAACCTTATGACACCCTGGAAAAGGAATGTTACAATCGCTTTGACGTAGGGAGGTAGCGACGCTGCCGCCAAGCGCGTTTTTTGTGTGTGTAGGCTCGGTTAACATTTGAACATTTTTATCATTTCCGACCTATGACGAGCCCTGCGCGCCCCACCGCAATAACTAAAACAGTGGCTGTTTTGAGCATCGTTAGCCTTTTAGCTGACGTCTCTACCGAGATGGTATATCCACTTTTGCCATCGTTTCTGATCAATGAAATGGGAGCTTCCGGAGCTACTTTAGGGTTAATGGAAGGGGTAGCAGCGGGGCTGGTAAGTTTCCTTACGGTCTATAGTGGCTGGCGTAGCGATGTTACCGATCAGCGGGTTCGGTTTATTCGGACAGGCTATGGTCTTGCAGTATTGGGCAAAGTCAGCATAGCGCTTGCGACTTCCCCATGGTGGATATTTCTCGGTAGAATAGTTGACCGCATCGGAAAGGGTATTCGGACGAGCCCCAGAGATGCCTTGATCGCGGGTAACGCTCCGTTAGAGTCAAGGGGGCGTGTGTTTGGTTTTCACCGTTCGATGGTTTCGCTCGGTTCTGTTATTGGTGTGGCTATTTCCTGGGTTGCGCTTTCTCTCTATGGAGGACAGGCAACGTTAAGTGGTATCTACAGCTGGATTTTTTTTATTTCTGTGTTCTTCGCCGTATTGTCCCTAGTTGCGACATTCTTTCTAGCTGAACCAACTGCTCTAGCTCGTGAGCCCTCGAACGTGCGTCCATTCCAGTTACAAGAGATTCGCAATTTGGGGCAGGAGTATTGGAAAGTCGTTGGCCTATTTTTCCTTTTTTCATTTGCTAATAGCAGCGATGCCTTCATCCTGCTCCGGTTGTCAGAAGTAGTAGGGTCCACTACTAATGTGGTGTTGGGGTATGGCTTTTACCGTCTGGTCTATATGGTAGCGGCGTACCCTGCCGGTATATTGAGCGATAAATTCGGCAAATGGAGGAGTATTATATTCGGATGGTTGGTATATAGTCTCGTATATTTCGGATTCGCCCTTGACCTGCCTGGTTTCTCTTATTGGATATTGCTGGCTTTTTATGGACTATATCTTGCGTTTACGGAGGCAGCAACTGCGCCACTCGTGGTGCGGTATGTTGGTCGTCATCAGCGGGGCACCGCGTTGGGTGTGCTTTATTTCTTTGTCGGTATTAGCGCTGTCACGAGTAATGCAGTTGCCGGGCTCCTGCTCGATTCTGTTGGAGTTGAGGCCCCCTTTGTTATGGGGGGAGTCATCGCGTTGATAGCACTAATAACTACTGTGCTATCAGTAAAAGATTTCGAGAAGTAGCGAGGAGTTGCAGGGGTGACATCTTCTTATATATACTCGCTTGTAAAAGGGGATGAACGTGTGAGTTGGGCAAGCAATGTACAAAAGCAGATTTCCTCCTTTTGTGAGTCTTAACTAGAAGAATATTAATCCTAATGTCAGGTTTGTACCTTTTTAGAATCTTAGTAAGCTTCACCTTTATTAAATTCATGTTGGGGTTAACAATGAGAATTGTCCATTTTTTCGTTTTGATTGCACTATCTGTTAATAACCCATGCTCTGCTGAAGACGGCACGGTATCTAGATCAGACAACGAGGATTGTTCAAAGCTAACTCGTGGTATTAGAGTGGTTCAAACCAGCAGTTCTTGTGGAGGCAGGCCAGCAGTTGTATTATCAGGATCATGGCAGCGTAGTTTTAGCGCGGCTTTCCGCTGGCAGAATGGCAAAGAGCTTGAAGATAGAAGCCCGTATGACCTTGATAATCCAAGTGCAAGCTCCAGTCCCTACAAGTCTCAATCCAGAATAAGAAGGACAAGAAGAGATATTCTTTGCTACGGAAATTTCTTAAACGATGATGACTATCCACTTCCTGTACAGTTGACAATAAAACGTTCGACTGCAGGAGTTCTTGATAGATTTTGCGTAAAATTTAGTAGGTAGTATTAAAATTGCCTGCGGTCGCCATTGGGACCTTTTAATCCGAACCTTAAATCAGACATAGAACCTAATTGGACATAAAGATACTGCTCCAGCTGATAAATACCGCCTGACGGTAGGTGATGTTATGCAAGGAATATTTGATTATGCTTCGGCTCCAATCGTTGAAGGCGCATGTCTCATTCAGCTTCTTGTATTCAGTTATCTCATTACCAACGGAGATCTGCACGCTAAGAATGTCAGTCTACTTCAAAGTAAGGATAGGTCACGCATGACACTTGCTCCTGCCTACGATTTAGTAGCAACCTTGCCCTACAATGATAGTTCAATGGCGCTACAATTTGAGGGAAGAACCAAAAATTTCAAACGTAGAGATTTTTTGGCTTTTAGTGAACGTTGGAACATTCCTGCAAGGTCGACTTCTAAAGTTGTCGATCGGATCTGTAGGGTCATTGGTGAAGCGGTAAAGAGAGGTGAGTTTTTACAAATGGGGCTGTCGACGAGGAAAGTCACCCACCTTGAACGTGAGGTCTCTCAGAGAATAAGGGATCTACAGGAATAGTCTCAGACCCTCTTTGATACCATAGCATCACGTTAGATGGTGTTAATGCTCAACAGAGCCAAATTTAGCCCGGATTATTCAGGAAACGCGGCAGCGTAGAGGTTAAGATTGAAGGCTTTCCGAAAATATGTTTGTCGAGTCAACAGAAGGTCGGATCAAAAGAAACCCGAAAATCTAAAAACCACAAAAAGGTACCCATCACAAAATATTCAGGTCCGAGATTTCAATCAGGAGCGCCCCTTCTCGAACCTCTTCACCTTCGCTCACGTGAATCGCTACAACCTTGCCTCCGGCATGAGCCTCAATTGGCATCTGCATTTTCATGGCTTCAATTATTGCTACGGTCATGCCCTCGGTAACCGTGTCTCCTTTGTTCACTTTTATTGTCCTGATAATACCCGAGAGTGGCGCAACCGCATTGGGACCATAGTCGCTGGTGGTCGGGGTACCTTGGGAGTTCCGTGTTATGGGGCGAATGGTCACCTCCTTACTTTTAAGTTGAATTGTCGATGTTCCGCTTTTGCTAGGAATACCAACTGACGCACTATAATGCTGGCCGGTTTCTATCGAACGCAGTATTAGTTCTCGCGCACTAAATCTATGTACGACCTCAAATGAGTAGGAGGCGGCTGCTAATGAAAATGTTATCGAATTTTTGCAGAGCGAATGAATCTCTACCTCGGTCGGTGTTTCTTGCAAGGTTATTTTCTTCTTCATGGCTATATAATTTGAGGCTGGTTGTAGTAGGTACGAGAGCGCAGCTATCGGAGTAATGCACGGCGTTTCCAGGCTGAGACCTCTGTCGCGGCTGTTGGCTCCCCAGTCGGTGCAGTGGTAGGTTCTGCGCCAGCAGTGCTTAAGAAAAAGGCGGCACAGGCCAGCGCTTGATCAAACGCGTCGCAGGGAGGCGCGAGCAGCTCCTTTTCATAAAGCGTAAGAAATGCCGTAGTGGTTTTTCCTTGCACGAAGGCCTGATGCGCAAGGATTCGTTGGAGGTAACGTCCATTGTTTTTGACTCCATCAATAGTGAGTCGAGCTAAGGCCTCCTTCATCGATGCGATAGCGTCGTCTCGTGACGCGCCCCAGCTCACTACTTTGGCAATCATTGGATCGTAGAAGGGCGAAATGAAATTTCCACGTACATAGCCCGCATCAAGACGGACATTTCGAAGAGGAAGGATACCATCGGTGCTGAAAGTTCCCATGGACTTAATTTCGCCTGAGGCAGGTAGGTGGCCCTTGTACGGATCCTCAGCATATAATCGACACTCAATAGCATGTCCTCGTGCGGTTACCTCCTCCTGACGGAATGGAATAGGCTTTCCCTCGGCAATTTCAATTTGCAGCTTCACGAGGTCCAGGCCAGTAATGGCTTCAGTAATGGGATGTTCTACTTGTAGGCGGGTATTCATTTCCAGAAAATAGAGCGCCCCGCTTTGGTCCATAATGAACTCTACGGTGCCAGCATTAACATATCCAATTTCCCTCGTAAGTGCGGTGGCACAAGAGGTTACGTGGGCTCGTAGTTCGGGTGTAAGGGCTGTAGAAGGAGTTTCCTCAACAATTTTTTGGTGTCGTCTCTGGATTGAGCATTCCCGCTCGAAAAGGTGCAGATGATTGTTGTGCGTATCTGAGAAAACCTGCACCTCAATGTGGCGCGGTGAGACTAGGTACTTCTCTACAAGAACGCGGTCATCACCAAATGAGTGTAAGGCCTCGCTCTGTGCCTGATCGAGCGCCGAAAGAAAATCCCTTTCCTGTTCCACAATGCGCATCCCTTTACCACCACCACCGGCAGAGGCTTTGATCATCACCGGGTAGCCGATCAGCCGAGCCTCCTTGAGTAAGGTCGCAGAGGACTGGTCGTCTCCCGAATACCCAGGAACAGTTGGCACTCCGGCTTTTTTTGCCAGTGCGATACTCCCGATTTTATCACCCATCGATTCAATGCATTCTGGCGGAGGACCAATGAACCGCAAGCCGTTTTCTATAACCTTTCTGGCAAAGGTGGCATTTTCGGAGAGAAAGCCGTAGCCGGGGTGTATTGCCGAGACTTTCGCCTGCTGGGCAATAGCAATAATCTTATCCTGATTAAGATACGTATCGTGCAATGTGCCGCTTCCGAGCGGGTATGCTTCGTCCGCCAAAAACACGTGAGGCAGAGCTGCATCGTGGGAGCTATAGACGGCAACGGTCCGGATGCCCAAGGAGCGACAGGTAGTCAAGATTCGAACGGCAATTTCGGCGCGGTTTGCGATGAGGACTGAATTGATCTTGTTCATAGGTTTTGGTCAAATAGGACAATGGTTCCTGGGCGAGGTGTGCTTTGGATACGGCGTTTGGATGAGGACGGTGCCAAACTGTCAACAGAAGAGTCTAATAGCACAGAACCGTATTGTTATCCATATTCGTGGCGAATGGACTTTCACGGAGCAGGCGGTTTTTCCAATCCGCTTTAGATGGAATCTGGAGAGTTAAAATACCTTATATTCGAGAATCGTCTGACGCTGAAAAGAGGATTTACAGTGACATTTTGAGGTCAAACTGGTACTTTAGCGTAGTCTTCTTTGGCTAGTACTTAAACGGCAAAAAATGAATTTACCAGATACCGACGTTAACGATCTCAACGAGTTTCATTCCATTACTCCAGAGGTGGTGCTTCGCGCTGTTGAACAGGTCGGGCTTGAGTGCACTGGCCGGTGTCTGCAGCTGAATAGTATGGAGAACAGGGTGTATGAAGTCGAGGTCGAGTGTGAGAATCCCGCCTCGGTATCGGACAAGTTCCGAGTAGTTAAATTCTATCGCCCAGGGCGCTGGAGCAAGGTGCAGATTCAGGCGGAACATGCCTTCTTACTGGAATGTGCAGAACAGGAGCTGACGGTTGTGCCACCTCTAGTTGATCCGTCCGGGGAAACCGTACATGAGTTAAGTGAGAAGGTGTTTTTTACGGTCTGGCCACGACGTGGAGGTCGGAATAATCCCGAACTGAATCACCAGGAACTTGAGACCGTTGGACGGCTCCTTGGGCGTCTCCATAATATCGGCGTCCGTCGTCCCGCGTCGTCACGATTGACGCTTAACCCTACAGTGTTTGGTAGAGAGAATGCACGATTTCTTACCGAGTCCGGCTTACTACCTCAGGAGTTGCAAAGCTCTTACCTTGATCTCGTGAACAAGTTGTGTGACGTCTGTGATCCGTGGTTTGCCGCCACTCCTGTTCACCGAATTCATGGGGACTGTCATGTTGGCAATGTGGTCTGGGCTGATGCGCAGCCGTTTTTGCTCGATTTTGACGATATGGTAATGGGACCTGCCGTCCAGGATATCTGGCTGCTCGTTCCGGGCAGGGATGAAGAGGCTGTTCGGGATCGGGAAAGACTCTTAACTGCCTATGAGACTTTTCGGGAGTTTGACTGGGGGTCCTTGCGATTGATTGAGCCGTTACGTGCCCTCCGGTATATTAATTTCAGCGCTTGGATAGCAAGGCGACGCCATGATCCATATGTGCAGAGAACTTTTCCGTCGGCTGGGACGGCAGGGTATTGGCGTGAGCAGCTTGCTGATTTACATGAGCAGCTTGAGCGTCTTCACGGTGCGGTGGTGTAGGTAGCAGGTATTACACAGTTGATTTTATTGATCGCTACCGTACGTTGTCCTTTTGTCCTTACGTCGAACCCAGGTTAGTAGTACTCACAGACACGTGCTACTTCGTGGAAGTTAGCATGAACAGCTGCCCGACATACTGAGCGCCTCTGCGGTGCAGAGTATTAACCAGGAGATTATTGCCCTTTTGGGATGAGGACGGTATGCTCCACTAATGGTTTCTGTTAGGTTTTTTTTCATGAAAAGAGTAGTTCAGTTAGGTGTCTTGATTCTAGTGCTGATGCTTGAGGGGGCCTCTGGTCAGGTACCTAAGGTTGCTGTGGCCCCATTGCTCCTGCTGAGCATAAAATCGCCGAATCGAGGAGACCACGCAGTTACAGCACTACTGACGAGCTCTTAGTGCAATCTATGGATTAAAGGTTCTTTCTTCACCTGTTCCGTCCAAAACGCATCAAGTGTTGTTCCTTGAACGGGGATTTTTATAATTCGGCCCTGGAATTGTCCAATGTCTTTTCACTTTTAGGATAATGATGCCTATGGTAGGCTCTCAGCCTAACGGTGATATTTCTTACGGTACCTATCCCGGATTATGTACGAGCCACACCACCTGAGCGGTGAATCTTCCGGGCTATATAAAACTAACCCTCATGATAACGGTATGACGCCCCAAGAGTATGATTTGAGCAAACTGCGAGTGGAAGTATTTGGTACGGGTCGGCCGTTGTTGATGCTGCACGGATGGAATCGTGCAGGGGGTGACTTGAAGTCGCTCGCGGCGCTAGTTGCCGGTGACAGGACTGTTCATTTGGTGGATCTGCCCGGTTTTGGTGCTTCACCCTTGCCTGAACAGCGGGAAGTACACTCTGGAGTTACTTCACTCGGGGGAGAATCTTCAGTGAGCTCTCCGATGACGGAATCTGCCTGGGGAACCCATGAATACGGGGAATTGATGGTGCGGTATCTTCAGTCTGTCGGGATAACGAGCTGCGATCTGCTTGGTCATTCATTTGGCGGCAGGATCTGCCTGCGAATTGCATCGCGCTATCAGAGTATGGTTGGGTCTATGGTGCTCATAGGAAGTCACGGGCTTCAGCTCCCGAAGCCGTTTAAAGTGGCGGTCAAAAGTCGTCTTTTGAGGACCTTAAGGCGCATTGTTCGATTGGTGGATACCACCTTCAATACAAAGTTGTACACGAAAAAATTTGTGCCTTTTTTTGGTTCACGAGATTATCTGAATGCCGGGCCTCTGCGTGCAATTCTGGTCAAGACAGTCAACGAAGACCAGAGTGAGAATGTGCGGTGGATCACAGCGCCGACACTCCTGCTCTGGGGTGCTCTGGATACCGAGACGCCAATTGCGATGGGTCGACGGTTTCAACAGTTGATAGGGGGGGCGCGGCTCATTTCGCTCGATAATCATGGTCACGATCCTTTTCAGGACGTTGGGGCACATTTGTGTGCGTATCACATCGAGTCGTTTTTACGACGGCTCGATGAGTCTGGAAAGGAGGCGTTATGATCCCAGGGGTTGAATTTTTTAGTGCGCAGTTTTTCGCGATAGCATTTCTTTCGTATGGTACGGTGCTGTTTTGCTACGCCCGGGGCCTCCGTTATCTCCAGGCTTTGCAGCAGGATGAGTATTCGCCCACTCGGTTTGGCACTTGGTACCGAGCGCGACGAGCGTGGGACACGCGGGCCATTCCGGTCTTCTTAGGGTTGTTAATTCTTTGGTGGTTTCTTTCAGGTGCAATGCTCCTTTGGTCCATTCTCGGAATGTTTTCGTTAATTTCGCTTTCAATGCTAGAACCTTCGCCCACGGCTTTTGGAAAGGTTCGATTGATTATGACAGAACGCGCCCGAACAATTTGGGTCGTGAGTTGCGTCCTCTGGGTGCTGGCGTGGATGATGGCTCACCTTGTGCTATGTATGTCTGGGTACGATTTTCTAGGAACCATTCTAGTTTTAATGATTCTGGTACAGGCACTTCCACTTTTTCTCGTTTGTGCCGTGGCCCTTCTGCGCCCCTTTGAATTGCGGAAACAGAAAAATCTCGAACGAGAGGCGTACGAGCACTTCCAGCGGTTGGTGCCGTTCTCAATCGGTGTCACGGGCTCGTACGGCAAAACGAGTGTTAAGCACTACCTAGGCGCTATCCTTCAAGTTGCCCGAGGTAACGTATTCTGGCCTGAAAAGGGTATTAATACGCTCATGGGAGTAGTTCGCGAGATCCGTACGAAGTTGAGGATTGAGCATCGAACGGCCATTATTGAGATGGCTGCTTATCGTAAGGGATCGATCGCGCGGCTCTGTGAATTAACGAGCCCCACTGTAGGTATTATAACGGCGATAGGAGTGATGCACCTTGAGAGGTTTGGCAGTGAAGAGGCGATTTATCAAGCAAAGACAGAACTGGCGCGGGCTGTTCCGCCTGATGGTATATTAATTTGCAATGGAGACTGGCCCAATTGTCGCCGGGCAGTTCAGGAATATGCTAAGGCCACGACCATTCTCTACGGTCTGGACCGCTCCAAGGGGCACTTGGACGTCTGGATGGAAGATGTTGCACTCTCAGCTGAGGGCACTAAATTCAAAATTGTTTGGAATGGCGAACGGTATGAGGGGTTCACGCCGTTGATGGGCAAACCGGCGCTCTCTAATCTACTAGCATCATTCACCGCGGCGTGCACAATCGGATGTAATCCAGAGCTGGTGCTTTCCGTAGCTGCTACGTTGGTACCTCCGGATAACCGGTTATCCATTAAGCGTAATAAACAGAGTATTTATCTGATGGATGCGTACAACTCAAATCCTACCGGCTTTGAATCTGCTTTGGAAGTACTGCGGGATTTACCATCAAAGCGCAAACTACTGATGACGCCTGGAATGATTGAACTTGGCCCTTTGCAGTACGATGAAAATCGTCGTCTGGCGCAATTAGCGGCGCCGATCGTCGATCTTGTCCTGCTTATTGGTGCGACAAATGCGCCCGCAATTAAGGATGGGTTAAAGTCAGTAGGGTTTGATGAAGATAAGATCCTCTGTTTTGAAACGCGAGATCCGGCCCTACAGTACCTCAATCAGTTTGAGGAAGAGGGAGATGTCGTGCTGATTGAAAACGATCTCAGTGACTGGTACGAGGATACTACACCTTTCTAACGGCAATGAACGTGATTAAGATAAACGGAAAACGTAACGTGGGCGTACTCTTTGGAGGTCGCTCGGTCGAGCATGAGATATCAGTTATAACGGCCTTGCAGTTGATCAAAGCCCTAGATACTGAAAAGTACGCTGTAGTGCCAGTATATATAACACCAGAGGGTGCCTGGTACTCTGGGCAAGCGTTGCTGAATCGGGATATTTATCGGAATTTTAATGCTAAGGCCCTGAAGCTTAAAGAGGTTACGTTATTACCAAAGCCTGGAATTGGAGGATTGACCGAGCTGCGTTCTGGGCGGGTGATACCGGTGGACGTTTTTCTTCCGGCATTTCACGGCGATTTCGGAGAGGACGGGTGTATCCAGGGATTGTTTGAGCTTGCTGGGGTGGTGTACACGGGTAGTGGCGTTGCTGCGGCGGCTATATCAATGGATAAGTACCTTTGCAAGAGTGTTTTGCGGGATCACGGTATTCCGGTGCTTCCCTCGGCAATCGTTCGCAAGGAAGAGATTCAGGGAGATTTTGTATCGCTTGTTAGAAAGCTTGCCAGAACGCCTGGGCTAGATGATTTTCCTTTTTTTGTGAAGCCGTGCCATCTTGGCTCAAGCATCGGCATATCAAGGGCCAGGAACGAGCGAGAGCTGGGTATTAGTCTTGTAAAGGTCTTCCGGCACGATTCAGTTGCAATAGTGGAGCCCCTCATGGAGGAGATGTTTGAGATTAACGTCTCCGTTCTAAAAACCGGTGACGGAGTGGTGCGTGCATCGGTAGTTGAAGTTCCTCATTCTGATTCCGGTACACTTTCCTACGAAGAGAAATATATGCGTAGCGGCGGAAAAAAGGGGGGACCCTCAGAGGGTATGGCAGCCTTGATCCGTAGTATTGATCCTGAGTCGTTAGAGCAGTCGCTAAAAGACTCAGTGATTAATGTTGCGATCCGGGCCTACAATATCCTGGGGTGCGGCGGAGCTGTGCGATTTGATTTTATGCATGATAATCAGACCGGACAGTTGTTTTTTAATGAATTAAATCCGTTGCCCGGATCGTTTGCCTTTTATCTTTGGGTGGAATCGAAGCCACGTCTTTTGTATACCGAGGAGCTGGATGAGATTATCGCTTCGGCGATTCGTCGACGGGGAATCGAGGTAGGGTTGGAGAAGGGGATTGGCTTCCGGGCCTTGTAGCGGCAGTTCAGAGAGGATCCTGATCCTCACGATTTTATCTTTAACTCCCTTACGAGGTCTTCTAGAATCAGCTTGATGTCCTTGCGGGAAACCCCCGGCAGTTGACGCTTGCCAGCCGAAAGCAGCTTCGCTCCTGTTAAAAGTATCAGAGCAGTGAGATGACCTATCAGCCCCAGAAGTAGGATGGCAACTACCCACGCAGCGAAATAGGTAATGTTCAGTTGTAAAATCGGTTCTATTGCCTGCTGTGCTTCCGCTGAGGAGGGAAGGAACAGCTTCAGGGTCTGTTGCACGACCTGGTTCAAATGGGAATGCTTTTCAAACTCTGTCGTGAGGGATATGATAATTGCATGATCGTGAAAAAGGCCCCAGACAGTAGTAAGCAGTTTAATGGTTACAAGTAGACCAATTGCCAGCAAGGTAATTCCAAACCCGGTGAGGGTAAGCTCCTGTAGCCTCATCCCGAGAAAAAGAGACGAATACTCATTGCGAGTCCATTCCGAGCTACTAACGTCGGAGATACTGTCTTTTTCGGCACGTGTCATGACGTTTCCTATTTGTCACTCGTATGGTAAGCGTCGCGTAACAAAAGAGTACAGCAATATTTTTAGAATGTTTGCGCGCACTATTGTAGCTTTTTTTAATGTCAGTTCACCTTATGAAAGCGACAACACACTGAATTCACGATCGGCGAAGAGGGACCGAAGTCCCTCTCTGGTCCCGAGCGGGAATAGCTGGTATTACAGAGCCTTTCGCTGCCTTTACACTACGCCAGAACTGTCTTTACTTCGTGTACGATCTTTTCGATTGAGGGGAGAATTACTTCCTCAAGCGCCTTTGAGTATGGCATCGGGCAGTCAAGCGATGATACGACTTTCGCTGGTGCATCAAGGTAGTCAAACATCTCAGTTGAGATCAGGTGACTTAAGTACGCACCGTAGCTGGACATAGGATGTTGTTCCTGAACTATGACTACTCTATTCGTTTTTGCCACGGAGGAAAAGATGGTATTTTTATCCAGCGGTCTCAAGGTTCGCAGGTCAATTACTTCGGCTGATATTCCCTGCTCCTGAAGGGCTTGAGCCGCATCAAGAACCATGAAGATGTTCTTGGACCATGAGATCAAAGTAACGTCGCTGCCTTCTCGTTTTATTTCCGCCTTTCCAATCGGGATAAGGTACTCTTCTTCCGGTACTTCGCCCTTCTTCCCGTAGGTAAGTTCTGATTCGAGAAAGATTACCGGATTGGGGTCACGGATAGCGCTTTTAAGTAGTCCCTTCATGTCGTACGGCGTGGAAGGCGCTATGACGATGAGTCCCGGGCAGTAGGAATACCACTGTTCTGTAGAGTTTGCGTGTTGTGCCCCCAACTGAAATGCGGCACCGTTTGCGCCCCTGAACACTATCGGGCATTCCAAGGCTCCACCGGACATCATGTGCAGTTTTGCGGCCGTATTGACAATCTGGTCGAAAGCAATCAGGGAGAAGTTAAAGGTCATAAACTCGATAATTGGGCGGAGTCCGGTCATTGCGGCCCCAATTCCTACTCCCGCAAAGCCATTCTCTGCAATGGGAGCGTCAATCACCCGTCGGGCGCCAAATTCATCAAGCATGTCTCGCGAGCACTTATAAGCCCCGTTATAGGAACCAACTTCTTCGCCGATTAGTACGACCTTTTCATCGCGTCGCATCTCTTCAACCATCGCTTCTCGAATCGCATCTCTAATTGCAATGCTACGCATGATTAGTAATCCTCCTTAATGTAAGCGAAGTTTGCGGCTGTGCTTGCATTTGGGAAAGGCGACTCTTCCGCAAACTTAACCGCTTCCATAATTTCAGCCTCGATGGCCTGGTCAATCTCTTCGCGTGTGCTTTTAAAGCCAAGACTGTCGAGCTTTTCTCCTACTACGGTGATAGGATCTCGGGCTTTCCATTCTTCAACTTCTTCCTTGGTCCGGTATTTGGCCGGGTCCGCCATAGAGTGACCACGGTAACGGTAGGTTTTGGCTTCAATAAGTG
Organism: Bdellovibrionota bacterium; assembly: GCA_044238365.1. GTDB lineage: Bacteria > Bdellovibrionota_C > UBA2361 > UBA2361 > JBIIDM01 > JBIIDM01. The sequence goes on from JBIIDM010000036.1 coordinate 13,617, forward strand.
TGGGAAGGCTCTTTTCACGTGCACGTTTCACCGCTCCCTGGACCGCATCTCTTACAGCGAAAACATTATGGCCATCGACAGTATCACGAGCCATCGGGTATCCTAGGGCTCGGATTGAGAGATCGTCGGTAGGGGCTGTCTTCTCAAGAGGCGTTCCCATAGAGAAATAGTTGTTCTCAATTATGAAGATGACCGGTAACTGCCAGAGTGCTGCCAGTGATAGCCCTTCATGAAATGGACCGATGTTGATTGCGCCATCGCCAAGGTAACAGATTGTAACTGCTCCGGTGTTCTGGTACTTCTGTGAAAAAGCAATTCCTGTTGCTACAGGCACCTGAGCGCCGATTATTCCCCAGCCGCCCATGAAGTTTCGTGCTCGGTCGTAAAAGTGCATGGACCCCCCGCGGCCCTTAGCGCACCCTGTCTCCTTACCCAACAACTCGGCCATACCTTCTCTGGCGGAACCACCGCGCGCAAGGTAGTGACCGTGGCAACGGTATGCCGTCATTATATAGTCGCGACTTTCAAGCATGGAAATGGACCCTACGGCGACCGCTTCTTGGCCAATGTAAAGGTGGAGGAACCCGCCGATCTTACGTTCAGTATAAAGACGTGCTGCCTCTTCTTCAAAGCGCCGAATACGGAGCATTTGTTCGTATAAGTGGGCGATCAGCTCATGGTCCATCGTGGTGGTCACTCCATTTTAGTGTGCAAAATAGCCTGCAGCAACGTTAGGCGTGCAAAAGCGTTTCTGAAAAAGTGAATACGTATGATTCTACCTTTCGTTGTAAGTGTGTAGTCGGTGTAGCGGAATAAGTCAATAGAAGAGGGCGGGTTGGGGGTCGGGGAGGATTAAAAATTATGGATGGTTGAGGGCGGTGGGGGTGAGGGCGGTGGAGGTGGTGATCTCTGGCGCGAGGAAGTGCGCAAGTTGTAGTGGTGTTCGACTACGCCGGGGAAGGTAGGGGAGGTAGTATAGCGTTTCATTAAAATACCTAAAAATAAACACTTGTTTTTGTTTGAATTTGGTATAAAAATCCTGCTCTGGGTTAATTAAGAGAGGATTCGTAAGGCTATGGCAGGTACCAGTTCAAGACCCAAGGAGAGGATTTCTCGAGGAATTAACGAAATAAATGCAGAACCCGTTGTGTTTAGATGGACAAAATTTGGCAAAGCAGAAAGATAGTTTATTTTAAGGCGTTTAGGTTGAACGCTATACTAATATAAAGGCGTTTGAGTTGCTAATCAGGGCCATTACAAATAGCTCGTCCGGCTATCTTCTTTGCTCTGCTGTCGGTAAGGCGCGCAATTATACTCCACGCGGTCAGGTGTTCGGTTTCCTGAAACCCGCGACTGCACGCAACTCTGGGACGCCATAACCCAATCATTTCGGGTAACTGCTCAGGTATTTTCCCAATCTCTTCGTCAAATGATTGATTTTGTTCACTGCGGCGTGGAGTACCACGCCTCATTCACAAAACAATCACTTTCCTCGACCTTGGAAAAATCCCTGGCAGTTACAACTAGTTGGGGCGCTTTACGAGCGTGCTGATGGTGAGGGTACCTGAGTAGTTACCATTTCGGAATGGATGGCGAAGGGGCTGATCGTAAAAACCGAAAACCTGACCGCGAGAAGTATAGTAGTTCTTTGTTGCATTTTAGTGTTACTACCACTAAAATGGACAAATGGAATATAAGCATCGGTATATACAAGATTACTTAGCAATTCGCCCCAAGAATTTCCGGGCCGTTTTGATTACTGGTCCCAGAAGATCAGGAAAGAGTACATTTGCAAGAGAGTTACTGAAAGAGTGGGGTGGGGGAGATTATGTGCAATTTGATACTCCCGCTGACCAGGTTCGGTTTTTGGATGATCCGGAGGGGATGATCCGAGCGTTAAGGAAACCAGCGGTTCTCGATGAGGTTCAGAACATTCCAGAGGTTTTTAATTATTTGAAGAAAGTTATTGATGAGGATCCTGAAGGACCATGTGATTATATCTTAACAGGAAGCCAGCAGTTTAACATGATGCGCGGGGTAACAGAATCCCTCGCCGGGAGAGTTATGATCAAAGAGTTGCTGCCGTTTTGTTACGCTGAGTCGCGGAGAGCAAATTCAAAGATTATCGAGGGAAATTTTCTTAAATTGTTAGATCTTTCCAGTGACCTTACAGTTAATAATAACAAATTTACTAAAAGCGATGTCCTTGAAGCAATTGTCATGGGTGGCTATCCACCTGTCGCAAGAGCCGCCAATTCACAGGAAAGAGAGGAATGGTTTAATTCATATCTGGAAACATACGTACAGAGGGATATTCGAGCTTTGAGCAACATTCAAAACTTGGCCCAGTTTTCTCGATTCGTACAGTTAGTTGCTGGTCGAACTGCAACAATTATTAATTATTCTGAATTAGGAAAGGATATCGGTGTTAATTATAAGACGGCACAACATTATCTTTCGCTTTTGTCGGCTTCTTATATTTGGAAATCGTTGCCACCATACTATCAGGCGGGTTCGGAGAGAAGGGTCACCAAGAGTCCTAAAGGGGTTTTCTTAGATACCGGGCTTGCTGTTTATCTGACCGGAGTTAGTCCCACTGGTCTTGAGAGAAACCAGCTCTATGGAAGTATGTTCGAATCGTTTGTAATTACGGAGCTCCTGAAGTTGACTTCCGCCTTTGGAAAGAGGGTGAATTTTACACATTTCCGCATGGGGGAGCGATTAGAGGTTGATCTCGTTCTTGAGTATGGTAATAGGATTATTCCAATTGAGATTAAGGGATCCAGTACGATAGATTCGAAATGGGGAAAGGGGATCAAGGCATTAAGAGACGTAACGGGAGCAGCTCAGGATTCTACCGGCTATGTTATGTCCCTTCATCCATATGTTGTGTCCTTGGGGAGCGGAGTTGTAAATATTCCGGTTCAATGTTTTTTATGACGTTATTTTACGACCTTTGTTCTTACGTCGAACTCAGGTTTTTATTGAACAAGTATTCTCTCGTCGTCTCCTGCTCAGATAGAGTTCGTCTTTTTGCCTAAGTGATCGACTTTATCCCACTCAACTGCTCTTTTTAGGTTTATTGAAAGTTTCTACTCCAAGGGATATCCAGAACTCAGTAAGGTGCAAGTAGCTGCTCAAATAACTGCTGATGGTAAAGGAGTTGAGCTGGTATTCAAGGCGAAAGAGTAGAATGTCCACAGCAACAAAAAAGCTACAATAGTGCGCGCAAACATTTTAAAAAATATTGCTGTACTCTTTTGTATTTATTGAGAATTTTTTGACTCCGGGAGCAGCTGATGGTACCCTTAGTTTCGGGTAAGGTGTTCGAGAAAGAGCGTCGCGGTGCCCTTTCTATCCCAATATGTTGGAAATACTCGTTTATATATTAGGGCGCGTTGACAAGGTTTGGCGGGGCCAAACCTTGTGTTCTTACCTTGAACATGAGATTTTCAAAGAAAGTGCGGACTTCCGAAATTATTTTGAATTTTTTCAAATACGGACCATTTGCGTGAGAATGCTCGCTGTAGACCCAAGCCTTACCTCCTCTGGATGGGCTCTTTTCGAGGGCGCGAAGCTCATAGGCGTGGGGCATATTAAAACGAAAGTTGGCCCGATCGCTCCGCGACTGGAGTCAATTCAGAGCAGCGTAACTGAATTACTAACGAAGTGCGGATTGAATGCTGACAGTGTCGTGGTATGTGAGGATGCCACGACAATGGTCGATCCTAGCTCTGCTCTTAAACTGGAGCAGGTTCGGGGGATCTTTGAATGTTGTGCTCGTGCTCTGGGTGCAACGGTGCCTGGGCGCATTAACCCTAGGTCAGTCCAATCGGCGTTACTGGGTATGCGTGGTTCCCAGGTAAAGCGGGAGGCGGTAAAGGCTGCGGCAGTTGAGGTCGTGCGGTATCATTACAGCGCAATGCTACAACAGCTGAACTTTCCGACTTCGATAGCTCATCTAACCAAACATCAGGATATTTGTGATGCTGTTTTGGTGGGCCATATGGCTCTACTCCGTATGGAGGAAGCGCGTCGTCTGACGGTACCTCTCTGGGAAGTCTTTGAGATAAGACGGCGTCGCGCCCGAGGATGGAAGTTCGTTGGAGGAGATTAAAAAGAGAGTGAATTTATTTAAGACGGTTATCAGACCAAGCATGCGGCTTGTAGCCGCGTTTGCCCTGTGGGGTTATTTATTGCAAGCACCGCATTCTTTGGTGCAAGCACCGCATTCTTTGGTGCAAGCACAGTCGCGAACCATTCTTCCAAGTCATGACCGCGACCCTCGGGGCGCAGAGGATCTTGTAATATGTTCCCAGAATCTTCAAATGTTCGGTACTTTTAAATCTGTAAAGCGGGAAATGAAGGGTATGACGCAGGCCCGGTATAATCAGAAGGTCAAAGGGCTAATCGATCGCTTTACCCGCCAAGAGTGCGACATTATTGGTGTGCAGGAGCTTCTTGGTAAGCCAGGAAAGGGGTTAGAGGATGGGATCAACATCCTGACTGACGGACTTTCTAAAGGAGGCAGGTCATACGGCTCTATCTATGGTGAAGGAGAAGATCGTTTCATAAGGGTGGGGTACCTTTACGCCAAGGATAAGGTGACTCCTGTACGAATCAGTTCCTACCGCAAGGTTGAATTGCCGCGTCTCCTGGCAAATAATCGTCCCCAATTTTATCTCCGTGCGCCCCTTGAAGTTGAATTTGCGATTCGAGGTGAAAAGCCGAAGAAAGTTATTGTGGTCAACATTCACTTCAAATCACAGGCTGGTGGAAGTCGGGATCCCTCTCAACTTGATTGGGAAACCGTGCGCATGGAGATGGCGGAGGGGCTTCGTCGGGTTCTTGCACAGCGTTATAAGGATGACATCATGACGGGAAAACGCCCTGTTGTTATTGTTGGCGACAGGAACAGCCATCTTGATTCCGCCAGTGCCATGATTCTTGAGGGACGCTTACGACTGAGTGACTTTTCTGAAAAGGGGTTATGTCGTATTAGTTCGAAGGGTGTCCCGCTGTGTCGTGGTGGTGCTGGCCGTGGGCAGGTTTTTTCCAGCGTTCTTACGACTGATCCGCAGACTGGAAAATTGGAGGGGAGTCATTATTATAAGGGTAAAGGAAGTTGGCTTGATGATATTTTGCTTTCCACGACGTCCTTGAAGTTTGCGCGCAAAAGCAGCAAAGGGGAGGGGGATTATGATTCCGGCCTAATTTCTGAACCGAAGGATGTGTCAGACCACGCGATGGCGTACGTAAAACTTAATTGGTAACCTGAGTTCGACGTAAGAACTGCGGTAAATGGCTGAAATTACTTCATCCACTTCGTTGCTCATGATATAAAATGCTCGAGACGTAGCAAGCTTCAGCCTGCGCTTTTATATCCCTGCACGCCTCTCGTGTCTCAAGCAATTTCAGCCATCAGCCATTTACCTTTGTGTTCTTACGTCGAGCTCAGGTTGGTAGTATGCCGTTAAATTATTTGATGGCTCTTTTTTTAATTCGCGCAGCACCTTATCATTTTTATGGATTTTTAAATGGAACCGTTGCATCATGGGTGAACCTCGCACTCTTATAATAGATACTCACGTGCACTACTATTCTCAGTTTTCGCCGGAAGATATCTGTCGATATGCCGTTAATAATCTTGCGGCACAGGCACCGGACTCCCTACCAGGGATTGTACTCGTAGACAAGGAGGACTGTCCGACGTACGATAATTTCGTTTCGAATCTTTCCGCTATGTCGGATTTTCGAGTCGAATCTTACCAAGGCCACGCTGTAATTATTTTCACTGATCACGACCTGGTTCATCGGCTTTACGTTTTCAGAGGGGCCCAACGGGTGGTTAGTGAAGGGTTTGAGGTCTTATGCCTATTCGATTCCGAGATTTCGTTCGATCTACAACCGGCAGATGACCTTTTAATGCAAATAGCCATCTTAGGAGGCCTCGCGGTAGTCCCGTGGTCGTATGGAAAGTGGTTCGGCAAGCGGCGCTCCGCGCTCCGTGATCTTTGTCATAAAAGTCGTGATCGGGGCCATCCACTTTTTCTTGGTGATATCTGCCAGCGCCCCAAATTTGTTGATAACCTCCAACGTCTGGCAAAGAAATGGGGAGCCGTAGGCGTTTTGGGAGGATCAGACCCACTGCCTTTTGCGGGTGATGACGCTGGTATTGGCACTCTCGGAACGTTGATTATGGTGTCGGATGATTTGAAAAGTTTGACCCTTGTTAGTGAAGTAAAGAATGCAATATTGGCTAGATCTGTCAACGTAGTCGGGGAGCGCGATTCGGTATTTAAAGGCTTGAGTCGCTGGGTCAAGTATTCGAAAAAAAGAATGGGTAAGAGTGATGTACGATGACGACCGAGTGCACTGATTTCGACGTTGCTGTTATTGGGGGGGGCATTACCGGCGTGGCGATTGCCCAGAAGTTTGTAGCACGCGGCATTACTGTAGGGCTTTTCGATTCATCGGTCCTCGGAAGTGAAACATCGGCCTCGTCTCACCGCATAATTCACGGTGGCTTTCGTTACTTGACAAAACTTGATGTTGCTCGGGTTCGCGAGTCTGTCGGAAATCTTGATCATTGCCTTTCTCATTTTGGCGAGTATGTTGAGCCACTACCCTGTTTTATGCCACTTAAGCGGTGGGGATTAAAAAGCCGTAGGCCCGTGCAGTGTGCCAGCTTTCTCTATGAATTGCTTCGGCGGCGGGGGGGGGGGGCGAATCGTTCTAGTATGGCGGTCCGCGTGATAGACGGCGCTGAAATTCCCCCTTTAATGCTACCAGCACCCTATGGAGCCCTGCGATGGGTTGACGGTTGGCTAAGGGATCATGCCGGGGTTGTGCAATCGCTAGTACGAAAATTTCATGAAGGTGGTGGCAGAATTCGCGAATATTGTAAAATTACGGAAATCATAGCCGAACAGGAAGGTTTTAAATTTCGAAGTGCCGACCAGGCATTTCGTGCTCGAAGTGTAGTTACGGCCCTCGGTCCCTGGGCCATCGTTGGTCCATTGGCACGATACCCCGGTACCCCACTGGCCCGCGCTTATAATGTAGTAGTACGCAGAGAATTGCAGGAGTATACTTACTCTAGTGTTTACGGTGTGGCCCAGGAATCACCTTCAGGTCGGCTCTTCTTTGTAGTCCCCCGTATTGATGGCATCGCCATCGGTACGGGTTATATGGCGGCGGGCTTTGGTGAAAGCTTCGTTGAACCGCCTCGAGAGGAGATTCAAACGTTCTTAGAGGAGAGCCAAGGGCTATTTAATTGGCCGCAGGTGTTAATGGATGAAATCGTCCGAATTGAATGGGGAGTGCTGCCTGTTAAAGCCATGAGTGTGGCTGGGCCTGAATTCTATGGAAGTTCGATCGTCAAGGAAAGTGAACCGGGTCGGTTTGATGTATTGAGCACAAAATATACGTCATTTGAGAGCACGGCTCGGGAGGTTGAGAGACTCGTGATGTCTCATTTGTAAGTACCTTTAAGTGTAACATTAGCGACAGGGCTAACGGTTTTCGCTGCACGAAGCCACTTTGAAATACGAACAATAAGTATTATTTTAGACAGATCAATGGTCGGTGGCATTGACCCTTTCAATCTGAATTCGTAACTGCTCAGGTATTTTCCCAATCTCTTCGTCAAGTGATTGATTTTGTTCACTGCGGCGTGGAGTACCACGCCTCATTCACAAAACAATCACTTTCCTCG
>JBIIDM010000037.1:0-21210 GCA_044238365.1 Bdellovibrionota bacterium
TAAGAAGAACAACCCTCGTTATGTAGAACGCCGTCAAACAGGACGTTACCAGTAATGTCTTTTCTATTATTGATACTATCAAGTCAGGTGAGAGAAAAGGACTCGCGCCGTCACCAGTAGGAGTGTGCAGCGTGTGCAACAACGGACTATGGGCCAACGCGTGTGTTATCTGGTACTTCGAATAGAAGCCTGCAAACGGAAAAACGCCAGCCAGCGCAAGTGCCCCTAGGGTGAAACACACCGCCGTCACCGGCACCACCTTTGCCATACCACCAAAAGCCTTGAGGTCCTGCTCACCTTCACAAGCATGAATTACCGTGCCCGAACCTAGAAAAAGGCACGCTTTAAAGAAGGCATGGGTTACCACATGAAACAAGGCAATACCGTAAAGGCCGCAACTCGCGGCAACAACCATAAATCCAAGTTGACTCACCGTCGAATAGGCCAACACCTTTTTAATGTCGATCTGCGTCATCGCAATTAGAGCGGCCATAAGTGCCGTTAATGCCCCGAGTGCCGCCATTCCCAACATCAAACCGGGAACCACCGAGCATAAAAAGCCCATGCGGCAGATTAAATATACCCCAGCGGTAACCATAGTCGCTGCATGAATCAATGCTGACACCGGCGTGGGTCCGGCCATGGCATCGGGTAACCACACAAAGAGCGGAATTTGGGCGGACTTTGCTGTGACCGCGAAAAGGATACCGACCATACCCCAACGTAGAAGACGCAGATTGTCTGCGTCGAACTTTGTAGACTCAACCAAACCTTTTAGTGTCTCAAAATCCCAAATTTTTAAAGGATTCACCCCGCCAGAACTTGCAACAATCGCTACACATCCCAATGCGAGTAACACCCCAAGATCGCCCAGCCGATTAACGATAAAGGCCTTTTCACCAGCCCGTTTAAAGCTTTCATTTTCAAACCAAAACGATATCAAAAGATAAGAGGCCAAACCAACTCCTTCCCAGCCAATAAAAACGACGGGGATATTTGCTCCAGTAACAAGAATAGCCATGAAAAAAATAAACAAGCCAAGATAGGCAAAATAGCGCCCTTTGCCCCGATCATCCCTAATATACCCGATCGAATAAAGCTGAATTAGAGACCCTATCCCTGTAATAATCAGCAACATACAAATTGACAGCCGATCAACAGCTAATTCAAGATTAACACCAAATGACTCTACGTCGATCCAGGGCGAGAGAACCACCACCCTGCCGAGGAGATCATCTGACCATAATTTGACTGAGCAGATAAAACTTAAAAATGTGGCAACAACCACGGGCATCCCAGCGCCCCATACCCCACAACGCCCCCTTGTCAGGGTTGTCATTCCTATCGCTCCCACAGCTCCGAGCGCTGGTGCTCCTACGATTGTGAGAAGTAAAATGGTCAACATGCTGAACTCATCCTTAAGATTTTAAATCACTTACAGCAGTGCTCTCAATCGTACGAAAGGAACGAAACACTGAAATTATAATCGCCAGTCCAACCGCTGCCTCGGCAGCCGCTATTACCATGGTAAAAAATACTGCAATTTGACCATCAAGATTGCCCCAGGCACGCGAAAAAACCACAAACGTCAGATTAGCGGCATTCAGCATCAATTCAATGCACATAAACACTACGATAATGTTACGACGGAACATCATACCGGTTGCTCCGATCGCAAACAGCACCGCTGATAATATTACAAAATATGATAAAGGGGTCACAATTATTCTCCTTTCAATGTTCGCCACCTAAAGTTCACCGTGCTCCTAACTCTTGCCTCAGGGAGCAATTCTTCCTTTGTGCACATCCCCCAAAGGCTGGGATGGCCCGTTTGAACCAGGCATTTGGCGCTCCAGCCTAATTTTCTTAGCCCCCCTAGACGCAAGCATAACAGATGCAACTAACGCTACCATCAACACCGCGGAGATGGCTTCAAATAGGAAAACGTGGCGAGTAAATAGAGCCCGCCCCATTGAAAGAACCCCGCCGTCAACAGGCAAAATTGCCCCCGTCTCCCCTACCAGACCGGGCAAATTTATCAGGTCAGGAACATAGGCGTACATCATTATGCAGACAAACGATACCCCCGCACCAATCGCTGCAAGCTTGAAAAAGGCAAGCGTCTCGCCCTCTTCCTCGATCTTCAAATTGAGCAGCATAACCACGAATAAAAACAGCACTGTAATTGCACCCGCATATACCGCAATCTGCACAGTGGAAAGAAAGTAAGCGCCCAATGCTGCAAACAATGCTGCGACCCCCAGGAGGTTCCCAACAAGACAAATTACCCCGTACAGTGGATTCCTGAACATGACTGTGCCAAAGGCTGAAACGACCATGAAAATCGCCACAACACCGAAAAACAACAGCGGGATCTCGGAAAAAATTATCGGCTCACCCAGTACACCTGCCATAAATCACCCTTCCATCAAGTACACTTTAACTATCGCCGTACCCAAAAGGTTAATAACACTCAGAGGCAACAAACATTTCCACCCCAGATTCATGAGTTGATCATAGCGGAAGCGCGGCAAGGTCCAACGCAGAATGATTTGAACCATACAGAATACTAGAACCTTCGCCATTAAAATGACGTGACCGATTAATGCTGCCCACCAAACACCCTTAGGCAACTCAAGGAACGGGAGATGCCAGCCACCAAAAAATATCAAGGCGAGAATAAAAGCAAAAAGTGCTATCTCGGCAAACTCACCAAGCCAGAATATCAGAAATTTCATTCCCGAGTACTCTGTGAAGTAGCCCGCGACGATCTCAGACTCACTCTCGGGCAGATCAAACGGACCACGCTTGGTCTCCGCCATTCCCACAACCAGCAAAATGATAAATGAGAGTGGTTGTGTTACCACACCCCACCAAATTCCCCTTTGAGCTTCCACCATACCACTTAAGTCAAGCGTACCGTACTGTACCACCAGCGTCACAAAGACTATGCCCATTGCCAGTTCGTATGAAATCATCTGCGCTGAAGCCCGCAATGCGCCAAGTAATGAATACTTATTGTTTCCAGTCCAACCGGCAATCGCAATTCCGTACACAGTGATCGATCCCATAGCCAAGATAAACAGCACACCGACATCTAGATTGGCCACTTGTGGCTTAATCATCATTCCAAAGAGCTCGAACTCAGGTGCGAGCGGAATAAGCGCAAAGGCTAGAAATATTGGCAGAACTGCAAGCATCGGACCCAAACAGTGCATAAACTGGTTGGTTCCATCGGGAAGAAAGTCTTCCTTTAGAATACCTTTGATGGAATCACAAATGAGAGTGTTAATCACGCCCAATATACCCATCCATCGGATCATCCAGAAGACAGGTTTTAGGAGCAGTATGTCGGTCGTAAAAAACGCGCCTGCTCGGTTAGCCCCAATCCGATTCTGAATAAGCGCTGACCCCTTACGCTCAAACCATGTACAAAAAGATGCCAGGGTCAACGTTAGATTCAGTACTATAACTGCAAGTACAAGTGTAACAACCGTATTCATTATAATGTACCTTCCAATTTAGACCCACCGCTTGTCAAGAAGTCGTATAAGGCGCTGATAGGGTATATCCTTTGCAAAGCAAAGTCCCACTGCGGAAGAAAAATCTCTTCTCGGAAAATGCAGACCATGTAGACTTTTTGAATTAAAAAGCGAAGACACGCACCGTTTACACACCACTATATTCTAGGCTCCGTTGTTCAAAAAGACAGCGGAACAGTCAATTCCAAGCCCCTTTATATCAGCAATTGAAAACCGTTTTGGCGAAGTCACTCCCGAATATAATGCGTCACACTTAGCAAGAACAGCGAGGGTTGCCTCACGTTCGGATGATTGCCCAGAGAGCGCTGACCCAAAGTTCCCCTGGCCATTCGCCAACATCGCGAACCAACGCCAGACCAACTGCGCACTTTCAACAAAAGGCACTACCCGATCCAGGTACTGAAGCCGCATTCCTCGACTTATCATGAGGCCGGAACGCTCTAATACACTGCGGACCGGCACTACAACCTCCACATCAATAATTGGAGAGGCACCATTAACGAGAAGCGCCATGGTATTTGCCCGCCGAATCTGATCCACCAGTGAGGCGTCAATGTCCTCAGCTGCAATCGCCCTATCACCACAAATGAGAATATGTCTAAACTCGCCACGGCGAATACCAGCAAGCGCCTCAATGTAGAGCCGCTCACAATTAGTTGACGCAAGCCCTAACGCCTGCGCGCCACAAAAGTTCGGCGCGTAATCAGGGCTTATTAAGACCTTCTCCTCTCTCGTTAAAGATCGCTCACGATACTGGGTAACATACTGGACCTCTTTACACTGGGCGTCACAGACTTCCTTCAGCAGCGCATAGTCTTCCAACATAAGGTCTGGTGAACATAACACCAGTGTCGCGCCATCTTTACCAAAGGATTTCCAGAAATCTTTCGCCTCAGCCCATGATGACTCCTTGCCCTTACGGAGCGGTGTTATCACCCGAGCTTCCGGAAGAAAACGCTCCATTCCGTAGCGACCCTCATCGCACAGCCACTCCTTATTTACGTGCTGATTATAACGCCCCTTAACTAGGACGACCTTTCCGTCTCGTTCTGCAACCTTGACGTTGCACCCTGTTGAGCACCCAGGACAAATCGAATCGGTTTGATTAGTAAACCAAATCCGCGAATTAAATCGCCATTGCCGATGGGTTAGCGCGCCCACCGGGCACAGATCCACTACGGTACCCGAGAGAGGATTCTCCAGCGGCCGATCCTCGTTTACCGTGATGACCGATCGATCACCTCGATTGACCAACCCGATCTCGGATGTGTGGGTCACCTCATCACAGAACCGTACACACCGTGTACAACTAATACAGCGCTCCCCATCAAGGTTTACCGTTGTCCCTAATGGCTGGGCTTTTACCTTGTTGACTTTATCTTCCAGAAAGCGACTAGGACGCGCATTGTACTCATAGTGATAGTCTTGCAACTTGCAGTGTCCCGCCTGGTCACATACCGTGCAGTCAAGAGGGTGATTTATAAGTATAAATTCAAGCGTGGCAGCCTGAGCATCCTTCACCTGTTGGCTGGAGTGGTGAGTACGAACCTCCATTCCCTCCTTCACCACGGTATTGCACGCGATAGTAAGCTTGGGCATGCCCGCGACCTCGATCTGGCACATCCGGCAATTACCCGCGATTGAAAGATCCGGATGATAACAGTAATGAGGGATGTCTACTCCAACGCTCTTCGCAGCAGCAATTAGATTTGCCCCTGCCGGAACCTGGACCTCGGCACCATCAATCTTTATTGTAACAAGCGTACTCGGTGCGGCAGCATCCACCATTTATCGTATTCCTCCCCCCAATCCGAGCTTCGTTTGAAATTCTTCAGGAAACTTTTGCATATAACTAAGCACTGGCGTTACCAGAGCATCTCCAAATGGGCAAATCGTGTGTCCTGCAATCTGACTGCATACACTTTTTATCAATTGCGTGTCACCAGGCACTCCTTCACCGTGAGCAATGCGTTTCAAGATTTTTTCCACCCAGTGCCCCCCCTCTCGACAAGGCGTACACTGGCCACAAGATTCATGTGAATAGAAATGCGCAAAATTCAATGCCGCTTCCACCATGTCGGTTGAATCATCCATTACGATGAACCCGCCAGAGCCGAGCAGCGTTCCCGCATCCCGCAGCGATTCATAATCAAGATTCACACCATTGAGCTCATCACTGCGCAAAGCCGGCACCGAAGCTCCACCCGGTACTACGGCTTTAACCCTGCCCGTACCACTGACACCCCCACACTCATTGTTCAGAAAATCCAATAAAGGGTAACCAAGCTCAACTTCATATACACCAGGTGTATTGACGTGGCCACAGGCGCTGAACAACTTGGTACCTGGAGACTTCTCAGTCCCCGCTGCCCGATAAGCCTGAGCCCCTTCGGTAAGAATGTAGGGCAATGCCATTAGTGTTTCTACATTATTTACTACAGTTGGAGCACCATAAAGCCCAACAACAGCAGGAAAAGGCGGCTTAAGACGCGGCTGCCCTTTTTTTCCCTCGAGGGAATTAATCAAACCGGTTTCTTCCCCACAAATATAGGCTCCTGCACCCCTGTGTACCACCAGATCGAGCGACAAGGTCGAGCCAAAAATATTTTTCCCTAGGTATCCTTTGCGATAACATACGTCTACAGCTTCCTGGAGCCTCGTATAGGGGAAGGCATACTCCCCGCGAATATATATAGACGACCACTCACACCCCAAGGCCCATGCCCCGATCATCAGTCCTTCAATCAAGCCGAATGGATCACGCTCCATAAGCAACCGGTCTTTAAAAGTACCCGGTTCGCTTTCATCGGCATTGGCGAGGAGATAGATTGGTTTTCCGGTCCCTTTGGGGACAAAACCCCACTTCATACCCGTCGGAAACCCAGCACCACCGCGACCGCGAAGTCCAGAAGCCTTTACCAGCTCAATTACCTCATCGGGTGACTGAGACAATGCCTTCCTGATACCTGAAAATCCCCCGCACCCCTCATACCCTTCAATGGTATGAAGGTCCTTGCGGGTAAAGTTGCGAAGTAATATCTGCTTGTGTTGCTTCATCGACTAAATCTACTCAAAGTCTGTTATCGGCTATAAATCATGGTTATGGTTTACACTTCGCGCGTTCTCCACTCTCAATCTTTGACGGCGCATACTCAGGCAACCCCCTCCCAAGAGTTTGAGTGCAGGCCGAAAGCCGCAAGTCCCCGCCATCCTGGTCTAACGAATCGAGAATCACCTTAAGATCCTCCGAAGTGAGATTTTCGAAAAATCTGTCGTTAATTTGACACATAGGTGCAGAACCACAGGAACCTAAGCACTCCACCTCTTCATAGCTCCACTTTCCATCAGGCGAGGCCTGCCCGGCCTCTAGTCCCCAACGTTCCTTGAGACAGTCGGTCAATTTGCTCGCTCCGCGCAATGCGCACGGTAACGTACGACAGACCTGGACATGGTACGTTCCCACAGGATGTTTGTAATACATCGTATAGAATGTCGCTATCTCCATCACCTTTACAGGCGACCATTCAAGACGATCGGCTACCCACAAAATAGCCTCCTGAGAAACGTAGCCAAAATATTCCTGTGCCAAATACAACGCCGGCATTACTGCTGACGCCGGGTTGGGATACCGAGCAACGTACTCCGCCAGCGCCTTTTCGAAACGCTCGGGCAACTGCGGCGCATTGTCCACCCGCCGACTGGCAATCTCGTATACTTCGTTACTCATCTCTGATAACACCCTCTATTTTTCCGCTACCGATCACACTCACCGCCAATCATATTGACCATTCCAAAGGTTGGAATAATATCTGACATATTTGCACCAACGATCATCTCTCGCAGTGCACCCATATGGATAAAGCTTGGGGCCCGCACATGAAGTTTATAGGGCCTACCTGTGCCATCGGATACAAGATAATACCCTAGCTCACCGTTGCCCCCCTCCACAGCGAAGTATACGTCACCCTTGGGCGGTTCAACACCGTTAATAACTAACTCAAAGTGATTGATCATGCCATCAATGGATGAATACACCTGATCCTTCGGTGTTAACACTATATGGGGATCATCCACCGAAATTGGTCCGTCAGGAAGATTCCGCATCACCTGCTGGCAGATTTTAATTGATTCAAAGCACTCGTTATAACGAACTAGAAACCGGTCGTAATTGTCGCCCTTCTGCCCTGTTGGAATTTCAAACTCAAAGTCCTCATACGCGGAATACGGCTGTGCCTTGCGCACGTCGTACGCGACTCCCGATCCCCTTAACATCGGTCCCGTGAAACCGAATTGAATGGCATTTTCCTTTGAAACAATCGCAACATCACACATCCGGTCCATAAAGATACGGTTGCGAGCAACCAGCCGCTCTGCTTTGTTGATTTGCACTTTTACCTTCTCAATGGCCTTATCCAGCCGCTCACCAAAACCATCTGGAAGATCACCCTTCACTCCACCTACCCGACCATAAGAGATCGTTAAGCGTGCGCCTGTCACTTCCTCAATTAGCTCCCACAGGTACTCACGGGCTTCCATCAAATAGAGCATCACCGTAAACGCGCCAAGCTCCATCGCACCAGCCGCAAGACAGGTTAAATGGTCCGTAATGCGCGAAATCTCCGACATGACAACCCTGATATACTGGCACCGTTTAGGCACCTCGATTCCTATCAGCTTTTCAACCGTGAGGCACCACCCAATATTATTAATGATTGGCGATACATAATTGAGACGGTCGGTGTACGGCATCACCTGATTGTAATCAACCGTTTCACACATTTTTTCAAATCCGCGATGCAGGTAACCCACCTCGATATCAGCGTCGATCACCCGTTCACCCGAGAGTTCCGCCACTATCCGTACGGTTCCATGGGTAGCAGGGTGGGCTGGCCCCATATTCAGAATCATGGTCTCGGCGTGAAGATCGCCGCCCAGCTCCCGTGAACGAAGCGTGCTGCTTACTCCACCAACTCCATAATCGCTATTCAAAAGATCGCTCATGTCCGCGCCAGATCAAAAAAAAGTCACTGATAAAAAAAGTTACTGCGCAAAAAGAGTACTGAACCAAAAAATACTACACAGTAGTCAGTATCAACTCACCCGCGTCGAATCTGCACCAATTCAGAACGCACCATGTCCATCGCTGTATTTCGGACCTCCGGTGACCGCAACCGAACCCTTGGTTGCTTCCCCTGTAGCGGATAATCCTTCCGCAGTGGGTGCCCTTTAAACTCGTCGTACATTAGTATCCGTCGAAGGTCTGGGTGGTTTCGGAACCGAATACCGTACATATCCCACACCTCTCGTTCCATAAAATTTGCCGACTTCCACAAATCACAAAGTGACTCCACCTCGCAGTGCTCCTCTGGCACCCAAACCTTCACCCTCAACAGAGCATTGGTCACCAAACTTCTAAAGTGGTAAACCATTTGAAAGCGCTCTCCTTCACCGGGCTCCGAGAGAGCGTCAGCACCACGTCTATCCAGCCAGTCAACCGCAGTAACACTAAGCAACATACCGCACGGCATCGCGCTACGCTCTTTTAGCTCACGCGCAAGATCGTGCAGATCCTCTCTCGCGGTATACACCACAGCTTGACCACATTCAATAACGGCTCGCTTCACGCCAGGGTATTCTCCCTCGCTCAGAATGAAGAGAATCTGTTGCGGTTCCATGCTCATCTTTTTCCAAACTTAATTAAGAGTAATGGCTAAATATTCTCAGAATACGGAGCTCCCCCCGTACTCTAGGAGAAACAGACCGCGACTATACCGGTTTCAGTTCAAAAAGTCTTCAAAAACAAAACCTCGGTATATCCGTCGCGGAGCAAAGCCCCCGCCAAGACTAGACCAGACTACCAAATGAAGACAAGAGATAGACACACATCGACGCGAATTAAACGGCGTTTCTCTTTAAGTCCCTCTGCTTGCAGCCTCGAAGACACCTGCTTTCGTCCAGATAGCGGGATAGCATCGGTGCATCACGGATGAAAATACCGAGGCCTCTCGTGAGAACCAGATTCGGGCGAGGATTTTATAACTTGTTCAATCCTTAGCGGTAGCAGCGGAGGTGGTGGAGGCTCCAGCGGTGGAGGGGGGGCCTCGGGAAGTTGGTAGCAATCAATACCATATAATAGGATACGTTCCCCATTATGTATGCAACAATAACAGTGGTCATCATTTTCATCACCTACTGCATATGGCACTATAGTGCCTACAACGCACTAATCAATCGCTCCTTCGCGACTGCCCAATCATGGTCTAATGTAGAGGTTGAACTAAAGCGTCGCTTAGACTTAATCGTAAATCTAGTGGAAGTTACCAAGGGCTACGCGAAGCATGAAGCCGACACTCTCACCAAGACAGTAGCCACCCGCATCAGCTCAATAAACCTGCATAACCCAACGGCTGTGAAGGACACACAGCCACTCGTGAAGGAGACCCTCTCGGGGATATTCGCGCTGGCCGAGTCATATCCGGAGATTAAAGCGGACAAACAATTCCTTTCGCTCCAGAGAGAGCTGACGAACACCGAAGATCGCGTTGCCATGGCTCGCCGAGTTTACAATCAAAATGTATCATTTCAGAATAACACCTGTCATAATTTCCCTGGTTGCCTTATTGCTTGGGTTCATGACTTTCATGATGCAGTTTTCTTCGATATTACGGACGAAGAAGCCAACCAACCTGTGGTTCTGAGCTTTTCGGGAGGCAACAATAACATACAAGGCACGTGATCGGAATTATTAATTATTATATATTTCAGCGTTGATCCAAATATGAGATGCCTTCGTTACTTCGCCTTTCTTATCGCTGGTTTCACGTTACTCCTTATGGGTGCCATCTGGTTCGACACGTACCGCTACCGTTACCGTTACAATATTACGGCGGCGACAGCTGTGTGTAATGACCAGCTGATATCCTTGGAAAAGAAATACCTTGAGGGACTAAAAGCGATTTCGGGCATAAGCGCGGACTCAATGTTAACGGGCTACAGTGAACACATGCCATGGCACGAACGACTTGATGCGTTCTCATCCATTACAATTAGAACGCAAAAAATCCTCGCTACGACGATAGATCCCAACAACGTAGCGTCAAGGGGAGTTGAGTATGCGCTGATGGGACAGATCAACCGACATAGGGTAGTGCTTGAGCAGTGTCAGGCGACCTTTCAGAAGGCACGGGAAAACGATCTTTCTTGATTACGAAGAATTGGGCGTTCCTGGATGCGTCTTTAGACCCCACAATGAACCCCCCCCCCGGTGTTATCTGCACCCCGTTCCCCCATAGAACGAAACGTTAATTCTCGAAAAAAAACTACTATAGAGCAGATCTATAAGTTATACTCTGGATATGCCAAAGTACAACTTATAGATCTGCCAACTATGTGGATAAACAGACATTTATCATCTAAAATCAAAGAGATTGCTGCTCAGCGACCAGTACTACTCCTCACTGGAGCTCGCCAAGTCGGCAAAACATCATTACTAAGGCACATCTTTCCCGACAAAGAGTATTTGAGCCTCGATCGTCCGCTAACCGCTCAAGAACTTATAGAAAACCCTGAAGCCATCCTTGGGCACAGTGGTAATGGTTTCATCCTAGACGAAGTACAGTATGCGCCCGTCCTTTTCAGGCACCTTAAATTATTGGTTGATCAAGATCGGCAGAGCTACGGACGTTTTATACTTACGGGGAGTCAAATCTTTCAGATGATGAAAGGCGTATCGGAGAGCCTGGCTGGAAGAATCGCAATAATGCATTTATTTACCTTAAGTGCAACCGAGCTCAATCTATCGAATAACGTAGATCGTGAACGGTTTATGTGGGCCGGCGGTTATCCAGAAATTTGGGAACAGAGGGCATTAGATGTGCCTCAATTTTTCAATGACTACATTTCTACCTATTTGCAAAGAGATCTTAGAGTCATAGTTGAAGTACGAGACCTTCGTGCTTTCGATCGATTTTTAAGATTGATAGCAATTCGTGCCGGACAGTTAGTTAATTTCACCGAAATCTCACGAGATACTGGTGCAAGTGCAACAACTATCAAGACCTGGGCTGAAGCTTTAGTAATCAGTGGAGTTATAGAGCTACTACCACCCTATTATAAAAACCTAGGTAGCAGGCTGATAAAATCACCGAAACTTTATTTTCATGATCATGGATTGCTATGCCACCTACTTGGCATTCACAACTCAGGAGACCTTGCCAAAAGCCCTCATAGAGGTGCCGTTTGGGAGAATCTTGTATTCTCGGAATTAAGGAAGAGCCTAGGTCTGGGAATACCTCAGCCGCAATTATTTTTTTTCCGTGATAAATATGGACTAGAAGCGGACTTCATCTTAACGACTTCCCAACAAACAACTATTATAGAATGCAAAGCCTCAGAGAATCCGAGCTTAGACATTGCTTCACTCAAGAAGGTGAGAGACCTAATTAGCTCTGATCATTCGGATATTAGTTTTAAAATCGCAGCCTTAGTACCTCATGAGGTTCAGCTCAATGAAGTAACGTTGTGGAATCCTCTATCACGGTCGAAACAATAAAAGGGTAGCGCAATACCTAGGCGCGCCGCTACTTGGAACATACTAACTGTTAAGTGTCGCCTATCCCACTTAACAGTTAGTAAGCTTTTATAGTTGTATAAGATACGATAATAGCATATCGCCTAATGCGACAGTGAATTTTTCAGACTTACCCTGGGTGTAGTGAGTCAACTCCTCGGTAAAAGCAATCGACAAGAGCACATTTATACTCGGAATTTGTTAGATAAATCTTATGTGACAGCGTTTGTCGAGTAAGCCTGATCGACTAGTACAAAACACGGCGATCTATTGAATTTTATTGCACTTATCAAGAACACCCTTCCGCCTTTACCCCACTCCCGTGGCTCCCGGAAGCACCCTATTCAGCTAGCTTGCCGTTAACCTCTGAGTCCCGTACACTTAAGGAGGAAAAGCCAACCAAACTCACTCTAAAGGATCAAAAATGTCAGACGGTCTTGATGAACGGCGAAAAGCACTAGAAGAAAGTTTCTTTGATCAAGAGAATATGCGAAAACTTGAAGAACTGGCCAAGAAGGGAACTGGGCATCGATTGAGTCCCGTTACCGGCAAGCCAATGGTTCGAGAAGTTATTCACGGAGTCACGGTTGACCGTTGTCAAGACTCCAAAGGCATATGGTTAGATGCCGGAGAACTGGAGGAGCTTGTTAAAGTGCTTGGCACAAAAGAAAAAGAAGGAACAGAAGGATGGATTTCCTCATTCTTTGGGCGGCTTATTACTCCAGAGTCTACGAAATCATAAGTTCACGGCACCGTGAGAAAGGAAGTACCGTGACAGAGAAGTCGGCGCTGTTAAGCCAAGCTTTAGATGTTAGCCCTCAGGCAGCCCGCCCCCGCAGCACTCCTATTACTTCGGTCCAGGGGTCGCGGGAGGTCTGCCTGCAAACTATGTGGAGCCAAGTTGCTTCTGAATACTTTCCGAGCCTTCCCCACCTCCACGACTATCTCGTCATCTGGAGTGCGCGTCGACAAAAGCGGACCTTAGCCTCCGTAAACTTAACGAGACAACGCGTGCTTGTCGCCCAGGAGCTCAACGATCCTTTCTTCTTCACACACCTACCAGCTCTCCTATACCACGAGATGTGCCATGCTGTAATTTCAACAAATGTGAACGTAAAAAACGGAAGACGGCAGTGGCACGGAAAACCGTTCAAGCTGCTTGAGCAGCAACACCCCGGCATCGTCGAGCTTGACCGTTGGATTAAGGCCGGGGGCTGGAGGTATGCGATAGCCAGACACCGGGCTCGCGATACCCATCGACGCCGAGAAGAACGGGCAGGATAAAAAAAGACCAGCTGATATGACCCCAAAGACTCGACAAACGCTCACCAGTCAGTCATCTCTCCTCTCCAATCTTTCGTCGCCGTACCTTCAAATAGTCCACCTGTTTACCTTATGGGGATTCGCCGTCGCCTATCCCGTTTATGAAGTAGTGCTTCGAAACCAGGGATTTCTGGTCATGTATCAGTGCTTATGGGGTGACATACTTGTAGCATTTTTTATAATTTCGATTGGACTTCCACTCTTTCTCTACCTGCTTCTGGGCCTTCCAACTTTGCTTTTTTCGATTACTCGCCTAGAACTAATTCCCTTCCTCATATCGGTCTGGGCACTAATCTCCCTCCTCGCACTTAAATATCTTAGCGCTCTCCCCTACACTCTGGAACCATATACTACGTATGCATCACTGGTAATAGGACTAATAACGACTATTACTTACGTAAAAAAACATAGAGTAAGGGAGTTCGTATCATATATGGCCGGCGCGGCATTTCTCTTTCCGCTTATTTACTTGCCGATGCTTGAAATCACTCCGAACGAATCCCCGGTGAGTTTGCAGGAAAATGCCAAGAAAGAAATCAAACCTCATCCGGTTGTGGTTGTCATCTTTGATGAATTATCACTTGGAACGTTACTTGACGTAGATCGATCCTTACTTTCGGAATATTTTCCGAACTTTGCTCGCCTTCAGAATACGTCAACATGGTACCGCGATACATCAACTGTCGGGGAAGTGACAATGACTGCCGTTCCGGCAATTAATACAGGAATCATTCCCACTAGCGCATCAACCTTACCAACTTATGGACAGTACCCGATCAATCTCTTCACTGTACTAAACGCTGCCGGATACACTATACGTGCGGACGAATTTACGACTTACCTTTGCCCCAGCCTAATAAATGCGCGGTCGGTTTCCCATTTAACATCAGGCGTGAAGATTTCCTACATCGTAACAGACAGTGCTATCTTCTGGGCCCACTCAGTTCTGCCCAAGAGTTGGCACGCATCATTACCGGCAATTACAAATATTGCACCGCCCTATTTTCCCCTTTTCCGATCTGCCCCCGACCAGAACCCAGCAGTTCTAGTGCAGGAGCTGGGAACCGCGCTGACACAAATGACCCCAGATCAGCGAGCCCACTCTCTCTGGTATCTCCATATCGCGCTACCTCATCGTCCTTACCGCTTCTTCCCGTCGGGAAAAACCTATACCGACCAAGTACAGATGCCGGAAAAATACGGCAACGATACTGAGCACTGGGATATCGATACCGCTTTGCGGCCGTTATCACAACAGCGCTACCTCCTACAGTTGCAGTACGCAGATACAATACTCGGTCGCATTCTTGACCACCTTGAAGCGAATAAGATTTTTGACGAATCTATAATCGCAGTCCTTGCAGATCACGGAATAAGCTTTCGTTCTGGATCTAGCCTTAGATATTCCGTTGAAAAAGGTGCGGCTTACTTTACCTCACCAACCGTGACTCTTGATGTCCTCAAAGTTCCATTATTTATAAAGTACGCCCATCAAAAACAATTTTCTATAGTCGACTCCCCTACCCGAACAATAGACCTGTTTCCGACTATTATCGGTACTATTCTCCCCCAATTTGAACTAAAAACCGATGGAAAAAATCTGTCGAGTCTGCATAAAGAACTACAGTATCCCATCACGGTGCTCTCGCACCAGAACAGTGCCCCTTTCAGCCACTCCTTATCGATATTCAACTATCAATTTCGACTCGAACAAAAATTCAATGACTTGGATTGGAAGAATTCATTCGCTCCTACTAACGTCTGCCTGAACCAGGGCAACCTCCTTGGAACAACACTACCGACCCCCCATCCCCCTTCCCTTGACGTCAAAGGCAGAAGTATTGCTCCGGAGATTTCAATCAAATCAGCAACGACATCTAGTGTCCCCGGCTTGTTACTGGGTGAATTAAAATCTCATCCCGCTGCGCTTGCGGTCGCTGTTGACGCGCAGATTGTGGCATTTTCGACTCCTATAGTGAAAGATAATCGTGTGTATATAAACGCCCTGATTCCCGAAAAGTACCTTACTCCCGGCAAACATACTGTGACGGTCTACGATGCCGCTGATGTAGGATGCGACTCCAAACAATAAAAAATCGCCGTTATATGAATGACTTTTTTGTCAATTGGGATAATACTATGCCACGCTTTCCTTAATTCCTGTTGAATACGTCAGAAAAATCATTGAAATTCCGCTTCTGATGAGCAAGCGCTCTAATAACCTGAGTTTTGGATAAGAACTCAGGTTATTAGCGAATTTTTATAAATTATTTGACGCATTCAACAGCATCTTACTAACTTTTTTCTTTGGGAGTATATTCTCATGTCTAAATCAGAGACGATGCGTCAACTCTTTCAACTTCTTTGGGAGAAAAAACTGTGGTGGGCAGTGCCAATGATAGTTGTATTCCTTGTACTAGGCCTGCTCCTAGCCGTGGCTGGAAGCGGATCCGCCTTCTCCCCATTCATATATGCTCTTTTTTAACCTCCTTCTAACCTGAGTTTGCTATGTCTCTTGTAAAGAAACTGCTCTTTTTCATTTCAATTATTTTTTTGCTTATTATTATCGCGGCAATTATTGCAGCCTTTAATGCGCAAAAAATTGCTAGTGCGTTACAACCTCAGATTGAATCTCTTGCATCTACGAGTCTGGGAACAAAGGTTCGTCTAGGGGAGCTGAAGGTATCACTCTTTCCGCGGATTGAGATTGTTGCCCCAAAAGTTCACATCGGTGAGGCAAATGAAGTCCAAGGGGTATCTTTACAAGAAGGCTCCCTTACCCTTGACTGGTTCCCGCTTTTATACGGCAAGGCGATCGCACAGATCGCCTTAGTTAAGCCACGCATAACTATAGAACAGGGACCAGAGGGTATCGTGATACCTGGCCTACCACTCGGTCGAACACCGGGCCCAAATACTTCAGAACATAAAACCGAAGAGAGTACACCGAGCTCCGGGCCCGACATGAGCCAGAGGAAGTCTTCACCGATAGCGCTCGATATACGATCCATCACCGTCAGAGATGGGAATATCAATCTCCTTGATTTAATCCCAACCACAAATAATGCTCCTGTGGAGATATCCAGCCTTGAAGTGGTAACGTCTTTGAAACTCAACGGAAAAAAAGCAGTACTTGATGGTATTCGAACTAACTTTTCCGCCAGGGGGATCGGTGAATTTCAAATAACAGGCTCGACGGTCGAGTTTGACCTCGCTAGTTCTGAAGCAGCATGGCAGGATCTCTGGATTCAGGGACCTGGAATCAAGCTAACGGCAAATGGAACCGCCTCGCCCAAGGCGTATGAAATCAAGATTGCAAAAAGTTCTGTTAATCTGGCAGAATTGGCATTGCTCGGTAAAGCACTTTCTCCGTTGGCTGCTGCGAGGAACTACAATCCAACCGGAGCAGTCATTGTCGATGTCACAATCGCCGGCAGCAGTCTTACGGCCCCCTTCTCCCCTCCTCTAGTTGCTGGTTCCATTGAATTACAGGATATTGGCGCTACAATTCCAGATCGAGAACTGAAGAACATCAGCGGCTCCCTAGTGCTAGGTCATGAGGAAAAACTCCAACATGTCAGTACCGAAAAAATATCGCTGAATTTAATCGATGCCGAACAACTATCGAAACCTCTACCCATAACCATCGCTCTTGAGACCGTCGATATTACCCCGGACTTTGAGGTTAAGATACCCGATTGGTCCATAGAAAGCCCCGGAACAATTCTAAGTGGAGACGCAACCGCTAAGCTGGGACAAACCGGGAAAAAATTCACGGATATTTCCCTGAATAGCAAGAGCAGCATCGATATAAAGGGCCTTAAAGAATATTTAAAGGCGCTGACTCCGCTGGAAGTCGGCGGCAGTATTGCACCCGCCGGGACGGCGCATATAGATATCAGCACGGCTGCAATCAAAGGCACTGGAACAGCCGGTCTAAAATCAATTCACCTCGTACAGCCGCCGTATACGATTTCCGATATCTCCGCCGATTATCGGCTCGAATTTAACTCGAATGGGGCAAACGCAAAAAGCGACAACCTAAACCTAAAGGTAAATGACATTCCGCTTAAGATTAGTGCTATTTTAAAGGCAGCCAACCGGTATACAGCATTTAGCATCGATAATATTGTGGCCAAGGGTTTCGAGGGGGAAATAAAGGGAAACGTACACTATACGCTTCCCGCCACATTTGGAGTTAACCTTCAGTCTCAATCCCTCTCACTACCGCCCTTAATCAAACTGAGCAAACTTGAGTGGTTACCAGATACCAATGGATCGATTGGCCCGCTAAATCTAGGCATCCAGGGTCAGTTGGGTGCTGCTCTCCTCAACTCACTTAACGGAAGAGTCTCGTTAAAGGCAAGAGACACTGTCATAAAGGGTTTTAATCTGACTGGTGCCGTGCTAGGCAAAATTAACGAAATATCTCTGATTTCAGGAGGACTTTCAAAGGGGGCGCCGGAAATACTCAACGATTATACCTCCCGAAAAGATACCATCGTAAAAGAAGTAATACTGAATGGACTAATTAATCAAGGGACTCTCAATCTTGGTGCGATGCGACTTATCAGCGATGTTTTTGAGATAGAAGGCAAAGGAAAAGTAGAACTACCTACCAGTGCGCTTGACATGGCCACAGCGTTCTCATTCAACAAGGACTTTACTCAACGAATTGGTACAAGCATAAAGGAGATTGAGAAAATTACTGCAGCTGATGGACGACTATCCTTTCCTCTGAAGCTTTCAGGCATTCCACCAAAAATTTTAGTAGTGCCTGACTTTGGCGAACTTTTGAAAATAGGAGCGAAAAAGGCGTTGAAGGATCAAGCCGGAAAGTTAATTGATAAGGCGCTCGGGGGCAGGGGCGAGGGTAAGGGGCCTAAAGGCGATGGAAATGAGGTCCTTGATAAGCTGCTCGCGTGGTAGGTTGCGAGAGCAGAGTAATTGCCTGTATACTTTTAATTTAGAAAGCTCTAATGTGTGACAACCCGTTAAAGATTGTAACACATTAGAGGTATGTAATAAATCTTAAGTTTCAACCGAAAAGAGAAAGCTAAGTACCTAGGCAAAAGTTTTTCGGTCTTAGGTGGCGCATAAGATTCTCAAAAACGGCTGTATTATGTGTAGCATTAGACCCAAAAACTTTTGCCTAGGTACTTAGCACTACAAAAAGGAGAGGGCTGTTCAGCACGTTCGTGGAGACCCTTGGTTATTCCCTAAAATAGCTCTGCAGAGGCCATTCGATCTCTTATCCGCTCAGAAATAACCCTACTCACCTCGTCATCACAAAACCCAATCCGGATTCTTCGCGATACAAAATCATCAGGCAACTGCACCAATTCTTCGCGCATACAATACTCAACTTCCGCTTCCAAGTAGGGCCAGCCATCAACTAACGGCTCGATACTACGGCCCTCCAAAACCGCAACCGATTTATTCCCATAGGTTGAAACCAAATGATTAGCCTGAGAAGCGGTGATACCAAACTGGCTCTCTAGCTGCGATGGCATAACCGTTAACCCGCCGTGCGCGCCTCGGATGCCGTACTGCATTGTCAAACACGGGCCCACCTCAGAGAATCTCCCCATATCAATAACTCGATCCACTACTTCCTCTGCCATCAGACGATACGTCGTCCACTTACCTCCGGTGATCGTAATGAGCCCAGTGGGTGATGTCATAAGAAAATGATCCCGCGAGAGCCTGGCCGTGCTGCTGATATCAGCACCTCGATCGACCAGCGGACGCAACCCGCACCATGCTGCCTGCACATCAGACTCGCTGAGCGGCACCCTCAAATAGCGATTAGCTTGTCCCAGTAAGTATTTGACATCTCCCGAAGTGGGAGTTGGGCTAAAATGGGCAAAGCTCGGCTCATCGGTAGTTCCAATCACTAAATGTCCGTACCAAGGCAGAATAAAGATAACTCTCTTATCAGGGGTATGAGGAATCAAGATCCCGGGAGATCTTTCCCCTTGTTCTCGCTTGACCACTATATGGGTCCCGGAGCTGCATCGAACTACTGGACTAGTCCCTGGGTCATCCAGTATTCGAATGGCATCAACATAAGGTCCAGTTGCATTAACGAACACCTTTCCCCGAAGTTCATAGTGCTCTCCGGTAAGCCGATCAATAACACGCGCTCCATTTAGACAACCCTTTTCCCTATGTAGCTCGACCAGCTCGAGATAATTTAGCGCCACCGCACCAGCATCACACGCGGTCAGCACAAGCTCGATATTCAATCTGGCATCATCAAACTGCCCGTCGTAATATTTGACACATCCATATATCTTAGACACATCCAACAGTTCGGACTCACGAAGAGTCTTACGAACCGAAAGAAAAGAACTACCCGACAAGCCGGAATCTCCGGCAATCCAGTCGTATATCTTAAGTCCAGCAAGCAAATATGGAACACTTAAGAGCGATGGGCAGGGCGTTAGGATTGGAAGTGCTCGTACCAGGTGCGGTGCGATCCTGAAAAGATTTTTCCGCTCTCTTAAGGCGCTTTGTACGAGTGAAAGCTGACTCCTATCAAAAGTCTTTACGGCCTGTTCAAGGTACCGTACACCGCCATGCACAAGCTTCGTACTCTTACTACTGGTTCCCGATGAAAAATCACCCCGTTCAATCAGCAACGATTTCAGACCGCGCAGTTGCGCGTCGAGTACTATTCCAGCACCTGTCGCCCCACCACCAATTACTATTACGTCAAAGCACTCAGTCTTAAGTCTTTCTAAAATCTCCCCACGCAATAACACAGCCGTTCCTCAACTAAAAGTATCAGTTCAATCTGGCGCGGATTATTCACGATACGCACCTCATGAGTGACTAAGGCGCTGAAGATTTTGGTGAAAACGAAATTTTCAGGCTTACAAAGTGTAGACACACATGGAAATCTGAATATCTCATTTTCGGCAGAATCTTCAGTGCGTTAGCCGCTCAGAGGTGGTGCGACTCCTGAATAATCTAGGCTAGCTTTACTAGCGAATTACCGTGCCAATCCGTGAAAATTTATTGAACGAAAAATAAATGAAAAAGGCCCGCCCTCGTATATTTTTAATTGGAAGGAATGGACCATTACCCCAAAAGCGAGAATCCTTCGAAAAATCGCGATTGTCTCCTAGCACCACGACGTGCCCCTCGGGGACGGTGACCGGACCAAAATCAGCCCACCCACCCTGCTTCCAGATTGGCCGAGTTTCCTCAAGCTTACTGCCATTTATGAATACCGTCGTTCCCCGCACTTCAATAGTATCTCCAGGAAGTCCGATTACCCGTTTAACTATGTTTATCGCCGTCTCATCCTCGGTCGTGCTGGGGTCATCATTACGCCGAAATACCACAACATCATTACGGGATGGAATGTCCCACTGCCAGAAAGAATCGAACTCAAACGGTAGCCGAACCCCATATGAAAGATTCCAGGTAAAAAGCAGGTCGCCAACCATTAAGGTAGGAACCATCGACTCAGATGGAATTCTATAGGAACCCACAATCATCTCTTTGATACCGAACACAAGGGCGAGCATAACCCCCAAAGAAACAATGTTCTTTCTCACTTCAACCAAAAAACCTCCACTCGCCTTTACACTCGATGGTCTCCCATCCTCGTGTACAGCAGGTACCGTATCTTTGGTGTGGTCGGTTCTCTTCTTCTTATTCATAGCGACTCTATGCCCTCAAAAGGTCTCAATTTTGCCCCCTGGTTATCTCATAGGTTGTGACAAAGCACCAAATTAAAGGTATAGAATGAATGAAAATCGCTTT
>JBIIDM010000195.1:0-6329 GCA_044238365.1 Bdellovibrionota bacterium
AGCGTCTCATAAAACGTAGGTCTGGGAAAAATCAGCCCCGGTGGCGCTACGTCTTCGGAAACCGGTATCTCTACGCCATTCCTGACTACTCTATAGGGTAAAGCTTGGAAAATCTCGCCCAGTTCTGGAACATAGGTATTCCATTCAAAGATTCCGTGCTCAATCGGCTCCAGGTTTGTCGAAATAGTCGTAACGTGCGCCGATGTTGTACTTGGGAATTGGGAAGTTATGCGTGAAACTACGCCGTTTTTACGCCCTTCCTCGACCAGAGGTAAGTGTTCTAACCTTTCTACTACATTCCAGCCAAAGCCATCAGCCAGGATAACAACCACTCTCTGAGGAAGGGCTGTTTCGAGCCTCACGGATTGCGGAAGACAGGAATCCGGGAGTGTTCCTGGGTTTGCTTCACCGGTCAATAAGGCCATTACCGTCGTGGGGATCATACTAAAGCACCGAGTGCTGTAGGCTGGTCTCACAAACTCTTTATGCCGTCCAAACATGTCAAAACCTTGACACAAACTATTTGGATTGAGTTTGGGTGTGCGCATACGTGAATGCTCCTTTTATTTTGCTTTCACCCTACCAGATTGTGCCTGAGATTTCCAATTTTGGGGAAGTGGAATTGCGGCCGACGGTATGCCGCCTATAGGTGGGACCCGGCGTTAGCTTTTTGGTATCATGGCTTATGAGGCCGATTCCTTGAGCCTGCCCGGCCACCATGACAATGATAAGCCTAGTTGAATTATCCCTCATTAAGTTGCTTCCCAGCAGAGCTTAAATCTGTTTCACCCAACGACGTATCCGTATCATGTCTCAATGACATTTGCTAATAACTTCGGGGCAATAATGCCGTTTGGCGAAGTTAACATGTAGAAAATCGGAAGTGACCACAGAAGACCATAAGGGCCTTCTGTGGCAAAAAACCTTAAAACAATTGACCGCGGGGTACAAGAGGCACTCGCACCAAGTGACCAGGGCGAACTGACGGTAATCTTCCGAATTGAATCCCCTTCTGCAGAGCGTATTGAGGTATCGAGAGATACTCAAGTCCCATAGTATCTTCGTCAAGGAAGAATGCCTTCATTAATTCGTCATTTAACTCGGAAATATCTTCCCTTCCGGCGAATAATAATGCTTTTATATCTTCCGTAAGCATGTCGTTAGGATTCTGTGGATCTTTTAAGTATTGAACCACTACTTTTGCAACTTGATTGGTTTTAATTTGTGGAAAACGCTGGGATCCATATCCGGGGGCGAATGCCGGGAAATCAGCATGAGACCTCGTCTTTAGTCTCTCCTTAGTCCCGTAATCCTGATAAATCCCTTCGACAATACCAGGTAGAATTTCCACAAAACATCCTTGAAGGCGCGGCAAATAGTGACTAGCCTCAATTATTAAAGTCTCAAAGAGTTTTGATCCGATGCTCTTATGTACGACATCCAATGCTAATTGTCCTCCAGCTCTGTGGGACGCTAGAGAAGAGATAAACAGGACTAAAGGCTGCAAAACGCCAACCACATCTAAAGATTCCAATATCTGCCATAATCCCTGCATCATGGCAGTTCTATTGACGACCATTTTGTGCACATAGTCAGCACTAAAGTTTTCTTCAATGAGCGGCAAGAACGGTTGTTTTCTGCGAAAGTCGGGCAGGTATTCAGTAAATGACTCGTAGAGAACTATACTCACCCCCCCAATCTCAATGAGTTGGCTCAAATCGCAAATCTCCTTCCATAATTCAGCTATAACACCCACTTCGAGATTAGCGGCCCAAAGTGACCGGATTCCCTTTTCACGAAAAAACTCTAATGTTTCTCTATTGATGGTATGTACTATTACAGGGACCCCAGAATCACTAAGAAGCAGCGCAATAGCTGCGGACTGATTCGGACGACCGGTAGCTGAACATTTTGCACCAGTAAGAAGCACTGCATTCGGTTGACCCGGCGTAATTCGCAAGGAGCGCTCTACGGAGTTGACGCTTGTTGTAACCATTACGGTAATAACCTAATTTACATACTCCAATATCTACCCGAACTACCAAAATATATCAAGCTATATAGACGAAAACTTTGGCTTGCCATACATTCATTTGGCTAGCAAACTACAAAGAACCCGTGTCTCTGAGTGACTCGGTATTATGGCTGGTTCACAATAAAGTACGACGAGTTAAGTCCCTTACTTGCATCCGGCTTTCTGCGTTTGATGTGGCTTGCTGGATTGGGGTTTACGTATCGTTTCTCAATCGCATAGCTAAAGACGCGGTGGATAACTGTCTGGTGGAGGTGGTGGGTACGGCGGCTCATCCCCGTGAGGATTCTTTAGTCCAACTCAATCTCGTACCGAGTGCCGCACCCACGGAGGTCGCCCCATGTTCAGCAATAAATCTCAACAATACCATCTGGCAGGTGCTCTTTGATTTTGCGCTTAACGTTGGATCATCAAGCAGCTCTCTCGTCACTCGGGCTACGGTCTTCATTTGTAGTTCTATATTACTAGTTGGTAGCGATATATATTTATGTGTTATCAAGCTATTTACACTAAGTGATTATTTAGGAAAAGAATCGTTGGGGGTATCGCTATATGGGTCACTATGCCGAGGAATTGAGACTATCAAGTATGTACTCGCTCTTCGATGTTTCTAATCTAAGACCGCGTACTTTACCCCGGGTTTTCGCTACCCACCGTCATGACTATCCCATGATTTCGCCCGCTCTACGCCCTTCTCCCACAGTGAGAGGATCTGGTCACGCGTTGTAGATGACATCCGGGGGGTAAAGGTCGTATGTGACTCGGGAAGAGACCTAAGCTCATCGACCGATTTCCAGACATCGGCACTGAGTCCCGCTAAGTAGGCGGCTCCTTTTGAAGTCAATTCGGTCATGGTAGGTCGAACGATCGGAGTGTTAAGGAGATCTGCCTGAAGCTGCATCAGCAAATCGCTTTTGCAGACGCCCCCATCAACGAAGAGTTTGGTAAATCCATTCTCACTTACACTGTCTGAAGGCGTTACTTTCTGGCATGAGTTGTGTGATGTTCCTTCGGGCACTGTGCTCCTTGGGGGATATACCAGTTTCTTATCATCTGCGAGGTCTTGATGTGAAGTTGCGTCAGTACGAGCCCTTCTACTGTCAGACTGAGCGGCTTGCACGATATCGACAACCTGGCACGCAATGCCTTCAAAGATTGCACGCGCAAGATGGGCTCGCGTTGTGGCTTGGGTCAATCCAAGGAATGCCCCACGGGCGTATTGATCCCAAATGGGTGCGCCTAGCCCGGAAAGCGCAGGAACAAACACTACGTGGTTTTCTCCCTCAACCGAAGCGGCTAGCCTGTTTAGCTCATCTACGTTAGCGGCTATCTGAAGGTTTTTTATAGCCCACTCAATGGCGGCACCGGCTATAAAGGAACTTCCCTCAAGAGCGTAGGTAGTCTGATCATGGATTGTCCAGGCAATCGTTGAAAGAAGCCCATTCTCAGAGTGCGGTTGCGTCGTGCCCGTTGGCATCATGAGGAAGCACCCGGTGCCATAGGTGTTCTTTGCCGTGCCAGGGGTAATCGCAAGGTGCCCGAAGGTTGCGGCCTGCTGGTCACCAACAATCCCTGCTATCGGAATTTTGATACCGTCAATGATTGCATGCGCGGCTACGCCACTGGAAGGGACGATTTTGGGAAGTATCTGCTGGGGGATGTCAAATAATTCAAGTAACCGGGGTGACCAGCTCCTGGTTGAAATGTCACAGAGCATGGTGCGTGATGCGTTGCTGGTATCGGTGATAGCTTCCGCCCCTTTTGTCAGGTTCCACACCAGCCAGGTGTCGATTGTTCCTGCAACTAGTGACTCATTCTGGGCCGATGCTCGTGCACCTGGTACGGTATCAAGAATCCATTTGAATTTAGAGGCGCTGAAATACGCGTCAAGGGGGAGTCCTGTGGTGGTTCGGATCCAGTCAGATTCCGCCTCGAGGGAATCCATAAAGGCTGACGTTCTTCTATCCTGCCACACTATAGCGTTGTGAATGGGACATCCGGTATGACGGTCCCAGACCACTGCGGTTTCCCTTTGATTCGTAATGCCGATCGCACAAATATCAGAAAGTTTCAGCTTTGCAGCCGCAAGTGCTTTGTGGAGACATGTCTGACAGGAGGTCCAAATTTCAATTGGGTCGTGCTCAACCCATGAGGGCCTGGGAAAGTATTGCTGAAATGTCTGGGCATAATGCGAAACCACGTTGCCTTCATGGTCAAAGATTAGTGCGCGTGAGCTGGTGGTACCTTGATCGATGACGAGAATGAATGAACTCATAGAAAAGGCCCGCGACTTGTTGGGGGGGGTCGCCAAGAAATCTCTATCTGTTCGAGAATTCTGTCATCTAAACCCGGGCTGATTGCCCTTAAATCAGGGAATGTTGAATAGCGCGCCCCGGGGCACTATCCGCCGATCAATGACGTCCATGGGATTTGCCGGTGCGCGCCACAGACGAACGCCACAGACGAACGCCACAGACGAAGAGTGAGCGCCCTTAAGCAGAACTCAAAAAAAGGCCCGAGCGAGATTCGAACTCACGAATAACGGT
Organism: Bdellovibrionota bacterium; assembly: GCA_044238365.1. Taxonomy (GTDB): domain Bacteria; phylum Bdellovibrionota_C; class UBA2361; order UBA2361; family JBIIDM01; genus JBIIDM01. Next base: position 4,579 of record JBIIDM010000195.1, read on the forward strand.
TTTGCAAACCGTTGCCTTACCAACTTGGCTATCGGGCCGGAAGAATTTAATCAGTGTTTCTAGTGCGTTATCGCAGCCAATCCATATAAAACAAAGTCTCAAAATCACGATGTCGAGCACTTTTCTGGATGAAATTCTGGAATGAATTCCGTAAACAAATAGTAGGTCAAACTTGGGCGTCTGTAAATGGCTCTAGGCAGTATTTGTATGGAAATCAAGAAATTCAGAATAGCCACCATCTGGGGGCCTGGAAGCTTGGCCACGGTAGGGATGTCGTTAGAAGGGCATGATGGTGCTAATATTTGGAATGTGTGCCATTCTGGTTCCATAGTAAGTCCGGAGTAGGTGGTGATATTTGGGAAGGGACGGACGTTCCAGACGGGATCAATCCGACCAGTATCGAAAAAACAAAAGATCTCTGTTGAAAACTATAGCCAGCGTGGTTGTAGTTAATATAAAGATAGTGAAATAAGATAGTTACAAGACAAGTTGGAAAAATCGCCCGAAGAACGTCGTAAAATCCGGTCGCATCTACTTCCACCAGCTGCTTGATATGACATCAGGCAGCAAAGTTGGTGATCCAAAGTATTCAGAAAGTAAATCAATCTAAAGCACAGCACATTAATCGGTTGCGACTGTGCCAGTAAAGTGGTACGATAGGAAATGACGAAGAATGCCGAATTCATAATCTACAGCGGACCTAAGTTTACCCTTGAATGGTTCTATGATGAAACAGGAAAGAGCGATTCGTTGGAATACTTCAATGACCTGGAGGAAGGGTTACAGAGGAAGTTTCTGTACCTTGTTAAACGAATGGGAGATGCTGGAAGGATACACGACAAAACAGCGTTCAACAATGAACATGACAAGATATGGGCGTTTAAGCCACAGCCCCATCGTTTCTTGTGTTTCTTCGTCGAGGGTAAGAAAATCATCGTGACCAATGCCTTTTACAAGAAACAACAGACACTGCCGGTAGAGGAAAAGAATCGGGCACTGAGAAGAAAATCTTCTTATGAACGGCGAATAAAAGAAGGGACGTACTATGGGTAAGAAATCAGAATCGACGTTTGACCGCATGATGAAGAAGTCTTCGTTTAAGAAGGGGTTCGATGAAGGCTACCAGCATTTTCTTCTATGTGAAATGGTCCGTGCCCTTATGGACAGCGATGATAAATCGGTACGTGAACTGGCTTCAGAGCTCGGGGTGTCGAAAACTGTCATCCAGAATTTACGGTCTGGTACACAAACCGATGTCAAATTAAGCAATTTTCTAAAACTGATTGCCGCGTATGGCTATCATTTGGTGTTGGAGAAGGGAGAGGATCGTATCCAATTACCGGCCGGAGTGTTGATGATGCAACAACAAAAATCTCAGAATACACGTCCAAAGAAGGTATAGAATAAACTCGCTGATTGATAACCCAATTGTGACATTCGAGTGATGGTGGGTAACTAGAACTTTCTTTGAAAAACACGCACGCCTTGAGCTTCATATATGCGAGAAAAATATTGATTAGATTCCATGTAACTACTCAGGTACCCCATGATCAAACGGTGGTTTTTCTCTGATAATTTTTGTTATTCGGGCAATTTAGAATTCCTGGGGAGGGGGAATTTGGGATTCTAACTTAAAAATTTGGAGAAGGATTTCCTGTAATCTCCCTGTGAATAATGCAGTAAGAGCAGTAATTGGATTTATTCCGTTTTTTCGACATGTCGAAAGGTAACTTCTTATCCTACAGAAAATA
>JBIIDM010000038.1:0-21157 GCA_044238365.1 Bdellovibrionota bacterium
TTTGCCACACCGTCGTTTATTACTGATGCTGTTGCAGAGTATATTCAGAGGAGTCCCTCCTCAGGGAAGTATTCGCTTCAACCCGGCACCACAGAATTGCGGGAAGCTGTAGCGAGGGATGTAGAGGACCGAACCGGTGCCGTCTATCACCCTTCGAAACAGATCGCCATAACCTGCGGAGCCATGGAGGCCTTGGCGATCACACTATCGGCGCTGGTCGAGCGTGGTGATAAAGTTGCTTTGCCCACACCGTGTTATGCGTCACATATGGAACATGTGCTTTTTGCCGAGGGAGAGCCGGTATTTTTTCCGCTCGTTGATAACGTTGCAGGATCGGAGTCAGACGATATCTCGGTATTCGGATGGTCGGCAGATCTGAATGCGCTAGCGACGATTTGCAGCGAGAAGTCAGTAAAAGTAATCGTAATCAGTAATCCCTCGAATCCAACAGGCATGGTGCTTACGCGTGGGGATATGGAGAGAATTGTCGAGATTGTGAAAGTGACAGGAGCAACGCTGGTTGCCGATGAGACCTACGACTTTTTGACTTACGATGGGGTTAAGTTCGAAAGCTTCGCATCGTTTCCTGAAATCAAAGACCAGCTGGTACTGATCAACAGCTTCTCTAAGCGCTTTTGTATGACCGGATATCGGGTTGGGTACGTCTGCGCCCCTCAGGAGCTTATCGAGCAGGTTCTCAAGGTGCATGATGCCTTTGCTATCTGTGCGCCGACTGTATCCCAGTATGGGGCGCAGGTTGCTCTTGGTGCAAGTCGGGATAGTGCAGGAGTTGGCGCCGAATTTGGTGCAATGGTGCGAAGAGAATTGCAGCTGCGCCGGGATCTGCTTTGTTCCGGACTGCAGGGCCTGTCATCTTTTTGTCGTGCAGCGAAGCCACAAGGCGCTTATTATGTATTTGCTCGACTTTCAGATGAGTTACTCCGGTCACCATGGTGGACAACATCCCTGGGGCTGGCGGAGAAGATTCTTAGAGAAGCTGGTGTAATTGTCATTCCTGGCTCGGCATTTGGCCCCAGCGGAGAGCACTATCTACGGTTCTCGTTTGGAGCTGAGCAGCGCGATATTGAGGAGGCCTTGAGGAGGCTCAAGGCATGGTTAGAAAATATGGCGTCAAAAAACATATGACATAGATAGGGTGTGTAGCCATTCTCCTGCACCAAAGGGCTGATATTCAGCGCCGTACTCTAGCAAAGCGTTTTTAAGAATAGACCCTAGATCCGCCCCTAGGCCTGCGCTGATTGCTGACCCGCGTAAGTTTCCACTTAGGTTTGTTAGGTCAGGCCGTAAGAACTGATAGTTTCCATATACATAACGGTAGCCTGCACGAATGAAAAAGCCCTCAAAGGCTGTTATCTGGCTTCCAAGTCGCACATTTGAGACGCTCCCCCTCTCATCGCCACCAATTACCACCATGCGTTGTTGTGCGGTTAGGTTGCCTTCAGAGCGAAGGATAGTTCGGTCGAACGAGGCCGAAATGAAAAACTTTTCAAAATATTTCTTGACGGCTAACGTGGGAGTATACTGCTTTAAATGAGTGAGCCCGTTGGATTTGAATTGGAAATCTTCGGTGTCAGATTGTCCAATACCGAGTTGGAATATTGCCCCAAGCTCCCAGTTTTCCGCAGTTCTGGTTTGGATCCCAAAGAGGTGTGAAAATCTGGAGTGACTATGAAGATCAGCTAAATCGCTACGCAGTTGGTCATCAATAAAACTCAGGGAGTATCCTAAAGCCGTTTGTTCTCCAACTGCGAGGCCATACGATAGGGTTCGTCGATGGCCATCGGGAGTAGTGTTGATCGGATCATCAGTTTCGCCTTTATAACGCGACAGTCCTAGCCCTACTACTCCATATTTAGGGCCATTTGATTGCTCGGTGCTTTCCCCAATGGGAATCAATCCGGCGACAAATGCTTCCTCGTGTACCTGTTTAATTGCATCGTCGGAGAGGTGGGCGACTCCGTCAATGCTTCCGTCTAAGGCTGAGATTTCGATTTGACTAGAACGAGCAAATCCGAGGCCAGCCGGATTTGCATAGTTACAAAAACTGGATCGACAGAACGCTATTTCACTTCCGCCCATGGCGAGCGCGCGGGCATCGTAGGGCATTGAGAAGTAGCGGTCGAGAGCCTGGTTAATGTAAAACTCGCTCTGTGGTGAGGCCGCGGATATCGTGGGGCATAAAAAAATGGCAACAGCAACACGTGCCGTAACAGAGCAGATTATGCGGACTTTAGACCTAGCATTGCATGGTGCGGAGGCGATCTTAGGGCCGGATATGGTACCTGCGCGCTCACTGAAATTTGTGAAGCTAATAAATCCGATAAGTACTGAAACGTTACTCATACGAAACCTTCTCACGAAATTGCTGTCAAGTCCATCCTCGGCCTTTGAGGCGGTCGGATTAGAAACGTGGATCGCCTCAGAATCTTTTGATGATCGCGAAATTAGAAAGGATGTCGGCTTCTAGCAGGAAAGTAACTTTACAACCTTTGTTCTTACGTCGAACTCAGGTTAAAAAGACGTAACTTTTTCCTAGTTTTGTTGATAGTAGATATTTGTATGTAATGATACGTTTAATTCGGCGGTGTCAATAACGTCGATAGTTAAAGGAAGCCTCCGCTATGCTTTATACAAGGATCTGGAATGATTCACTTATTGTTATTGGAAAAAAATGTCCGAGAAAAGAAGGCCATACTTTCATACCTCTATGAAACACTCACGCCTGAGGCGTGTATCGGTGTACTCAGGGACCGAGTGGACATCACTTCGGGCGAGCTTGAGGAGTGGAATCACAGCAATCCGCCTTCGATTATCGTGGTTGGATCGGGTACCGCTAAAACAACCCCAGATGTAATTGCCAGGGCCAGAAACAAGTTTAGCAAGGCCACAATTGTCGTAATGGTTGAGGATCCATCCCTTGCGGTATTACAGCATTACACACTGTACGGCGCTCATAATGTGCTAGGTGTATCGGGGTCTCAGAGCTCGTTGTTTGGGTGCATCCTTTCGTCCTTATCGAAGAATGAGGAAATCAGGAAGGGGAGGCTGGTAGTAATTGACAGTGGTAAGGGAGGAATCGGGACCACGACGTTCGCAGCTGCTCTTGGGGCGAGTCTTAGCGCCCAGGGTTTGAAGGTAACGCTTGTTGATCTGGATTTTGAGAGCCAAGACCTAACGCGTTTTTTCAAAGTACGCCCCTATTTTAACGAGACACTTGAGCTGCTTCTCACGCAAGGAAACTTTATATCGGTCGAGCAGGTTAGTCAGAGCTCTCATAAGGTTTGGGAGGGTGACACCTTGGAAATTGTTCCTCCCGCACCGGCTCTTGAAGGATTGCTTAGGGCTAATCAATGTACCCTTCGTCAGTTCCGTTTAGTTCTAGAGGTAATTGATTCTCAACGTGATGTCGTCATCGTTGACATGGCTGGAATTACTTCGTCGGTGGCCCGGAAGCTTTATGACATAGCCGATCGTGTCGTCTACCTTATGAGTCTCGATCCAAGTACAGTCCACGCATCGTTAATGAGATTAAAATCGCTAACGGCTGTAAGTACCGGAGAGCAACCCGTACACCTTGCGCCAATATCGGTTGGAAGAGATGGAATCTCTAGTGCGAACCTGATTAAGGAATTTGAGCGGTGTTTAAAGGTTAGGGGAGTCACCTGGGGGAAAGAAGCTGTACCCTATATTTCAACGGTACGGCAGTGGCCGGCATCAGGTTCCAGTCCGTTGGAGATGGGAAATAGTTACTATCGACGTGTCTTTCACTCTTTGGGAGAGGCAATGGGGTTCCATGGACATATTGAGGAGCCAGAGCTTCCGGTCCTTCGAAAAATCTTAGACTTCTCAAGCTTCGTCACAAAAAAAACCCTTTCAGTAAAGTCTGGCCAACAGATCCCGTTGGTCGAAAAAAAGGAAGTAAAATTACTTGGACTCCCCTCAGACGCTACGAAAGTAGTAGATTCGTTGATTACGAAGGCAACGATTGTCGCAGCGTCTTAATTTAATGTAGCAAAAAAAATAAGAGAAGAAGGAATGAAGAAGAAGTGTACGTGTATAAAAAAGCAGAGAGGATATACTCTTTTAGAGTACGCAGCAGGTGCTGCAGTGCTGATGGGTTTGCTGTATATCGGCGTTCAGGCACTGGGAGGCGGGGTCCAGGATCTGCTCGAAGCCGTCGGTGTTTGGGCGCGGTCGCGAAGTGGCGATCTAACGGCTTCTTAAGTAAAGGGAACTACTTCGATGGCACAGAGAAAGAACGAACTGCATAGGCGCGGACGGGATAGACTCAGACCACATTTTCTTATTGTGGTGGTGCCACTATTTGTGGTTTTGGGCATACTGATTGAGCGGGTTAATTCGACTCCGTTAAAGGAAGTCACCAGGGTAGAGCCGATTGTTGTAGGGGAGTTCGATACGGTGGACGTCCATGTGCCGGTGGCTCCGGTGCCTAAGGGACAGCGTTTAAGTGAAGTAAAATTTACGAAAATGAAATATCCACGTCATCAACTGCCAAAAGGTGCAATTACTGACATCAATCTTCATTTGAATGCCTTTACACTCACCGAACTTCCTGCTGGACATCCTGTGCTGGAGCAAAATACTACTCAGACAAACCTCGGGAGCAACCCTGTGGCAGAGCGAATTCCAGAAGGGATGCGGGCCATGACGGTCAAGGTTGATCCGGCTTCTCTTGTCAATGGATGGGCCGGGCCGGGCTCTATTGTAGATATCGCGTTGCTGACCTCAAAAAAAAGCATGGTGATAGCAGAAAAGGTGCGAGTTTTATCGACTGAACGGTTTGTTGCACCGGTTGATGGTGCACCAGCAGAGGGGTTACCCTCGACGGCAACGATCCTGGTCGATCAAGAGCAAGCACTTGCAATCAGTACGGGTATGCCTCATGGAAAACTCCTTTTTATGTTACGAAATTCTCGTGATGATGGCAATTGGGAGAAGCGCGAATACGAGGCAAGCCGCCTGGAACGGGCCCAATTGGCTAAGTCATCCTTTAAGGGATTTATTTCGGTAAAGAATGGTGGTGGATCTTATGCCCTGAATGAAGATGGGTGGGTGGCGGTAGATGTGGCACCTACGGGTTCGCTTATTAAGGCCGAATCAAAAGAGAACTCAGATCTCGAATAGAATAATACGTTAATTGCGCTTTGGGAGAGGTATGAAGAGCGTCGGAGAAAAATGGTTTGAGTCTTGTGAGGCTCAGAATGAGTCATGCGTGCTATACCCCGCGATTCGTATGGTATTGGATGAGGCACGTCGAGACCTTGCCTGTGATAAACAGCTCGAAAAATGCAGATTCAACTACGCAACTGTAGTGCGGCGCGTTGCCGATAGGCTGGGCCTGACTCTGACAACAAGAGAAGCGGATGATGTGCTGTACTACCTTGAAAGCGACCAGGAGGGCTTCGGTATTTTACAAGGTCTCTTAAGCGACCCTGATATTTCAGACATCATCATCAGTGATTACAAGACTGTCGTAGTGCAGAGAGGTCGCAAGAATGCACCCGCTGGGATTGAGTTTTCATGTCAGGAGGACTATGAGGCCTTCGTAGAGCGAATTCTTCTTCGGGCTGGTACTACGTACTCAACTCGCCAACCAATTGCTGATGGGATGATTGAGTCTCTTGCTAGAGTGCACGCGGTCCATAAGAGTATTTGCGGTAGAGGGCCGTACCTTACAATTAGAATAAATCGTTTTTCCTCGGTTCAGTCCCGGACTCTTTCCGATGCGGGAATGGCTCCTTCTCTTCTCCTGGGAGTTCTTGAGCAGTATGTGCGAACAGGGATGACTTTACTTTTGGTCGGAGAGGTGGGTACCGGAAAGACGACTTTGGCGAGAGCGCTCGCCTCATCGATTCCTCAGGACGAGTCCGTCCTGGTTATTGAAGATACACCTGAGATTCGATTAGACCATCCGTATGTTCGCTACCTGCAGACAAGGGAAGTAAATTGTGAAGGCGAGGGAAGAGTAACCCCCCGCCAGTGTATTCGAGCTGGTATGAGAATGGCCATGAACCGTATAGTCTATGGCGAAATTCGCGATTCAGAAGCTGCCGAAGGATTCATCGACTGTTGTGCGTCAGGACACCCCGGCTTATCTACGATACACGCCCGGGGAGCAGTCGACTGTGTCACTCGTTTAATGTTGTTCCTGGGTCGTGCGCAACCGGGTGTGGGGAGGGAGGTGCTTATGCAGCAGGTGAGCACGGCCGTACAGGTAATCGTGCATATTGGGGTCTGCCCTTTGACCAAGCTGCGGCGGGTACTACACGTGCGGGAGCTGTGCGGTGTTGCAGATGGCGTCCTCCGACACCGTGATATGTTCACCTATCACGTAGAGCAGGGACGAGGGGTTTGGAAGGTAAACAGCCGGACGAGTTCATATCTGAGCGGACCATCCGAAGATGCTTCTGATACTAGGGTTTCGCTACATGCCCTCCCCTTAGTTATCGGAGCCTGAGAAATGGGAACGCTCCGGGCTCCCTTGAGGACGCTTCATAATTTGAGGACAGAGTTCGTCGAACCAACGACGAACTCAAGAGACCATTTGCCCGCCTTCTGGACGGGGTATTTTAGGGGAAGAAAACGGCTCTCTTCCTTTGAGCGCGATTACCCGGCTCTCTTAATAGTCTTATCCTCCATGATCAAGGCCGGTGGAGACCCGTTTACCTCATTGCTTGAATGTAGAAATATGTTTATGGAAGATTCAGAAATGCATGTGCAACTTGAAAAAGTGAGTGACGCGATTCATCGGGGAGAAACAGAGAGTAGTGCAATCGAGAGATTCGGTGATGACCTTGAGTTTTCTGAGGTCTCGTTGTTAAGAGAGGTTCTACGGCTTGGCCGTCAGGAAGGCGCCTCCTTGGGGCAAGCGTTAATGAGGCTGGCTCGAGTCACAAGACAACGTCAATCGTTCCACAGGAAAGCACGCGCTGCTCTGGCGTTGCAGCGACTATCAAGCATTGGCATGTTGCTATGTGCTCTTTGCATCTGCGTGATGCAGTATCTGGCTAATCCCGAGGCCTTTTGGCGAGCTATAAATCATCCAGTCGGGAGTGTATTTCTTGGTGCTGGTGTAATCGCGGTGCTGCTCGGCGTCCTTTGGATGTTGAGTCTCTCAAGGGGGAGAATTGGGGAATGCTAGGTATGCTAGTCTTTTGCACGGTCGTCTCTATCCCTGTTATGGTTGCAGTGTACTCGTGGTGGGCCGTAGACGTGCGTAAGCGTGCCATGGTTATGACTCTTTGTGTCGATGATGAGCAAGAAGAGCCAATAATCGAAAGGGGCCCGATCGCAAACAGGTCTAACGTGTACCTGGCCGTTCTACTTTTATTGATGCTATGTCTCTGCTTCTACTACCTTAATGTGCGCACAGATACGAAGATAGTTATTGCCGTAATTTTGGGGGCTTTTGGAATCCTCGCTAGTCAACGGCTGAAGCAGCGCAATAGTCCTTCAAAGGCAGTAATCCTGCGACAGATTTCATATGAACTGCCTCTGGTCATGGAAAGAATTGTAATGGCAGTTCAGGCTGGACACGATATCCTTCCAGCGTTAAAAATTGTTCTGGAGTGCGGTGAAAAGGGCGCTCAGAGCCGTGGAAAATCTTATTGGGTGCTGAAAAGTATTCGTGAGGTGGTTGATGCAGCTGAAGCTGGTATGACATTGCAGTCATCGCTTCGTATGGCATCACAGAAGACCAACTCTACATCGCTACGCCACGCACTTCTTCATATTGCGGTTGCTCATGAACAAGGCGGAGGACTTTTATTTGCTCTTTCAGAGCTTGCAGATGCGACCCAGAGTTATTATCAGGAATCGGTCGAAGAACAGATTGCGACACTTCCGGTAAAGGCAACTCTGCCTCTGGTAGTGGTATTTGGGGGGTTACTCATTATCCTTCTGACAAGTCCGATTATTCAGACGCTCGATACTACTGCAAGTTACGGAGCAATGAAATGAAACGAGTTGCTTCTCAACATGGAATAATTGGTCCGTTATTTGCGATTTTGGTAGTGCCGATCCTTTCCCTTTCATTGCTTATTGGTGTTGAAATTGGCGGGGTCATGAGCATGGCTCGTGCGCTAGAAACGAGGCTTGACCGAATTGCTTTACTGGTGGGCCGCCATCTTCCCGACAGCAGCGCTGCAGCAGCTGCAGCCAACTATGAAATGCTTCAGCTGGGTGAGCGAACTGGAAGAGGATGTACTTCGATAGTTCCTTCGGTTGGAGAGATCGATGGAGGTATAGTACTTACAGCTGAATGTTTGTATGTTCCTGCTATAGCCGTAAGTTTAGGCTTTGGCACTACAGGATGGCGTTTCACAATTCGCTCTGAAGTTGTTCGGGCGGCAACTGATCTCATGCTTATAATTGATTCGAGTGCCTACTTGGGTCCGCAGGCTGGAGCGGTGTGGGGGAATGAGCCAGCAAGTACTTTTTTCAGGGAAATGTACAGTAACGATAGCGAAGCGCGGATAAGAACCCAGCGCTGTAATAATCCCGTAGTGAGAGGTATAAAACGCTTTGCATTAGCAGCGTATCCTAAGTTTATGAAAGCCCATGGCAACCGCCTTGGAGTTGGGTTTTTCCCAGGAAGTGTAATTGAACTTGTCAGTGTCGGCGGTGGTTCACCGTATCTTGCTCTTGCAAAACAGATGGATGATCAGCGAGTAAGCGAGGGGCACTATGCAGGGGTCTTCGGTAGTGACCACGAGTGCCGTCAGGTAGCCGAGTTTGAGTTCGACCATCGTGAACTTTTCGGGCTTCCTGAGTTCGCCTTGAATGATTCATCAGGTCTCGGTGCTCAGATTTGGGGTAAGGTTCTCAGTGACAGTAAGGCAGAATTAGATGGCAATACCTGGAAGTCGCTAATGGAGGGTTTTAGGTACGGCGCCAGTGGTTCCCCAACTGGAGATGTATTTGGTGCTGACCGGGAGCTTAACATTATTGTACTTGCCGGTGACGTACCCAGGAATGGTGGCGAAAGGTTTCCGTGGGTGGGGGGGATTAATGATGAGGATCGAGATGAGTATCTGAGATTCCTTGGAGGAGGAAGAAATGTGAATCTACTTTACCTGATCTACGCGCCGTCTGATCTTGAGACGGGATTAACAAGTATTAACGAACGCGCCACGAAGTTCTCTGATGCTCTGAAGGGTGCCATGGGGTCTGCTAATGGACGGCTAGGTTGGGGAAGTTTCAAGAGTTTTGTAGGAGTATATCGTGAGGAAAGCTCCTTTTTGAAGGACGGGCTGGATCTTGTTCGGCGTAATGCCGGTAGCATTGCGTTACGGAGCTTGCAATGAGCCGTGAGAGGGGAATTGCAATGCTGGAGGCGGCACTCGTTTTAACTGTGGTAGTTCCGGTCCTTGTGGTTTGTGCTTTAGTCTATGAGATTGGGCGCTTAAATAATGAGTTGCGCGAAGGGGTTGCCACGGCCCTGAGTGAACTGCAGGGAGCAGGATGGAGTCAGCGCCGGTCTAATGATCCGGTAGAACACGTGCTGGGGTCGGTTACCGAGAAGCTGAAACGGGAATTGCTGTCCTACGATGGAGAGGTAGTAGTTGCGACGTTGACCTACTCCCTGACGGGCTCCGGGGCTGTCGGGCGTACCGATTTTATATCCGCTGACTGTGGTGTATTCAATCAGGCCCTCTGCCGCAAAGGCGAGGACCTGCGCGTATCTCTTGAAAAAAATATGAAAAGCTATCTTTCTGAACATTTAAGTAGTCTCACCGTTCGTGATAGTAGTCCACGTAGTGGGGAGCCAACAGTGGTCACGTTATCTAATCGTTTAGTTGGTGTATCCGTGCGAATGCGGCCAAAAGGAGCGATCTGGGGGTTGATGGGCTTTGAAAATTTAGCGGAATATGTTGACGTTGTATCACCACGGCAGGAGGTGGCGTTCTAATGAAGTTTATAAATTGGAGTACGACACGATTCCCCTCGTCCTTAGAGGTCGTTGGACGAATGGTAGGCAAAAAGAGGTGGCGTGAGTTAGCGGCCCTGACACCAGACTGGAGAGACCTGTACGGTAAGGCAGCACAAGAACTCAACAGTGATGAACTCTCATTGATGGCTGAGGTTGCACGCCGAATGGGGATTCCGTTTGTAGGGCGCGTGAGCGAGCTTTCGTTAGAAAAGCCAACTGAACGTGATGTTGCACTAGGTGTGTTGCCGATTCGACAGGGGGATCAGGTGATTGGCATTGTTACTATTCAGCCATCTAATGTACGGTATATTGATGCGAAGATTGGTTTTGAGCGTGTTTTTTTATCGTCGTGGGGGGTGCTGCAGGAAAGTCTGTCCCACTATATGAGCGAGAGAGAGGGGGTAAGGGAAAAGCGGGCAATGACAGTACTCAATTCTGTAATTGGTCAGGCTGAGGAACACGACTCCTTTAGGGTCGCCATTGCGAAAGCCGACGATTCTCTTGAATATCGAATGGTACTTCAGAATGGAGAGCTGGCATCGGGGCAGATTATGCCCGGAGTAATTGAGGAGTTTATAGATTTCCTAGAGAAGAGATGCCGTGAGGGAGGAGTGGTGATGTCGGATACACCGGTCACCATCTGTCGTTCGCCTGATGGTTTTCAGATTGACATCGGAAAGGGGATTTCCAGGGAGCGTGAGATCTGGGTAGTTGAAGATGACCCGTCGTCCAAACGTGTTCTTGAGCTATGCCTCCGGGGACGGGGTATACAGGTACGCGGATTCAAGAGCGCCGAAATTGCCTTGCGCGAACTTCGTCAGTCATTAATTGCACCGGGGGTTATATTGACCGATGAGCATCTTCCGAGGATGAAGGGCAGCGAATTTGTGCGTGCCGTCCGGAGTGAAGCCATGTTTTCGGGTATATCGTTGATGGTGTATACTTCTGATTTTTCGATGGAAACACGGTTGAATGCGTTGGGTGCGGGTGCGGTCGCCTGTATTGATAAGGCGGATGATCCGGGAATTCTTCTAGCCCACATTGAACAGGCTCTTGGAGCACTAGGTACGGCGGACAATTTTCTGAGGAGCGCTTGAGGTGTTTCTCTATACTCTGCTAACCGGAAATCTGGTGCTGTACGGTATTGGCGAGTGCTATCAGAGCCTGTCAGTGCGTCTGCTTGGATTGATCCTGTTGGTGGTACAGAGCCTTTTATTGTTGCAGAAAATGGGAATTCTCGGATCGGACCTTCAGAGTTTGGTCGAGGGGAAGAGAAGGTCATTTAAGGGCGGGTTTCTCCCCGGATTGCTTCCGAATTATGTCGCAACACTTTCGGGAATCTCGAAACGGCTTGAATGGGCCGATGAGATAGTGATGGAAAGGACACCTCAGAAACAGGGAGTCGAGAACTTTTGCGGTGACCGTTATTTGAAATTTTCGGATGTATGCGGCGATTTGATTCGCGATTTGCGGGAACTCCGTGGGCCGCTTGAGTATGGAGTGGTCTGGCGCGATAGTGAGGGAAGTCAATACTTGAGTTCTCAAGGTGATTCATCGCGGGTCTGTATGGTTAAGAACCTCTTAGAGGTATGGTTGCAGTCGCTTGCCTCTGAACCTGGATCGACCGGGCATGGAGTAATGCGGCTGGATCGAAGTGATTTTCTGGGGCGCCTTTTGACATTGCAGGGGTTCGAAACTGCCAGCTGGTGGCAGCTCGGGTCTCAGGCGGAGCGAGTTGCCTACCTTTGGGTTGGTTATGGCGAGTACGTTGGTATGAGTCTTCTGGAGAAACAGGTTGTTGCACAGGCCATTGAACGTTTCCGATTCAACCTGACCGCCGTAGCCCACTTTTCGGTTCTTTCAGACCGGGTCGAAGAAGCATCGCTCATGAGTCAGCGAAAGGATGCTTTTTTATCGCACTTTTCTCACGATGTCAGAACCCCGCTCAATAACATAATGATGGTAGTTCGGATGTTACGCAGTGATAAAGGCACTGCAACCAGGCATGAATTGTATGAAATGATTTTATCCAGCTGTAAGCGGATAAATCAGCAGATTGAGGAGGCTTTGGACTATAGCAGGTCAGAGGCTGGAGAGTTGAATCCACACGCCGAAATACTTAACCTCGGGGAAATTTCGGCGGATATAGAGCGTTCATGGACGCATGCCTTTGCGGATAAGGGTCTAACATTCGAGGTTAATTTTGATGAGGAACTTTCTGTTGTCTGTGATCGAAGGCACCTGCATAGAATCATCGACAATTTGGTAAGTAATGGCTTGAAATACACTGATGTCGGGGGAGTCACCGTAGATGGGTATGAATCAAAGCGCGGCCAGGTAATACGGATCGATGTAAGCGACACGGGAGTTGGATTTACTCCAGAAGAGAAGTCGCGGGTCTTTACTCCGTTTGAGCGCTTTGGAAAACATGAGGTAGAAGGAGTTGGCTTGGGGTTGTCAGTGACTAGAAGCCTCGTAGAACGAAACGGTGGCGTTATTTTTGTGCAGTCTGAAGCGCATAGTGGAACAATAGTGACAGTGGAACTGCCGCGCTTTTTGCCAGAGGCACAGGTTGACGGGACTGTATCGGTGCGAAAGTCAAATAATCCTTTGGTTGGTCTGGTGATCGAAGATGATCCCGATTTTCGGTCCCTTATGAGTTGCATGCTAGCAGCAAGGGGAATCAAGGTATTAGAAGCGTGTTCGGTAAGAGAGGCGCAAAGAATGGTAGAGGAAAGTGCTCCCGCTTTCATGATAGCCGACTACAGTATCCCTGGCGGTTTCGATCAGTTGGAGCGAGTGATTCAGTCACTTGAGAGAAATATAAGAATTGCAGTTATGAGCGGATATTGTTTGCATGGCAAGGTCAACGCAGCGTACAGGGTTTTTCGCAAGCCCTTTGATATCGACGAGCTGGTGGTTTGGGTTCAGTCCAAGGAAGACTTTAAAGTGTAGGAATAGTTTACTAACGGGTTGGTGAACAGCCGGATGAGGGGCGATTCTCAAGTTCGGTTGTGCGAGCGGTCCGGGGGGCGGAGTGTCCCGGACCGACTCGGTATAAAAGTTAACTTATCAGCCGATTGCAGTTTCCCTTCACGCTTCCGTAACATCTTCCTGCATCGGGGACGCGAACACACAACTTTGGCGTTACACTGAAATATACGGCACTATTGCGTGTATTTTTCAAGGCAGACCTTCTAAGGCTTGATGTCTGCATTGTGCACCGAAGTCTACCGCCAGAGTGTCCGTCGGCGGTCGCCCATGGACAAGATCCTAGCCGATTCCCTTTTGAGTCGAATATATTTCGTGTCCCACGACTAGAAATATTGGAGTTCATAATTAATGTTGGCTCGTTTCTATACCCGACAATCGGACTACCGATACCACCAGATCGTAGGGGGGCCGATTGTTTATAGATAGTAGAGGACTGTCCTCCCACCTCGGCTACCTTCGGACATGCGCGACTAAGGGCGCTCGTTTTACGTTGGGCCAACGCAGTATTGGTTGTTACTGTTGCCATAACAAATAAGAGCGGCAGGATAATTTTTTTCATAGAACTATTTTTCCTAATGCTATATAGAACAATTTTGTAAAATTTTAGAAGGGCCGTAACTGAATTTTTACAGCAGCCTTTAACTTATGATGAGCGATAAGAACAATCCGATCAAAAAAGTTTTCTAATAAGGTTCTCTTCTTCCGAGAACGGTCGATGACTAGCCGTAAGTTACACAATTTCGGGTAAACAAAGAAGAACCAAAGCCGAGAGGTTGCATATATTTTTTCTGGGGATCTAGGATTATTCGTGTGCGACAAAACGCACCCGGCAGCGCATGGTGATATTTACAACAGTTGTGACGACCAGTTTATAGTGTAATTAGGTCGCACTATGTTCGCTTGGTGCAAGTTTCTGCGAAGATTTAATTTTTCGCAGTCGGTTTCCCGTGTCGCCGCGGCGCCTGCTTTTGCAAGATTAGAACTTTTTTTTAGTGCAATCGGGTAGGGGGCGACCAGGGATAATAACCCCATGCCAATTTATCGTGTCTAAAGTCTTCTTGACTGCAACGCGCTATGTTGGTTTTTATTGCGTGGAGCCTTTGCTCCGAAAACGTATACCGGGTACTTTGTGGACGTTTTATTATGATACTCTTTTCTGCCGCTGATTGCCCGCTCACCCTACGTTCCTTGATGAAAGAAAACTCACCCCAAACCTCAGCACGTCGCTGCCCCGTCATTATTATTTCTGGTCCCACAGGGGCGGGAAAATCCGAACTGGCTATTAAGCTTGCCTTGAGTATTGGTGGGGAGATTATTAACTGCGATTCTGTTCAGGTGTATCGACAGTGTGATATTGGGTCAGCCAAGCCGAGCGAGGGTGAGCGGCGAAGAGTGCCCCACCATCTGTTCGACATCTTCGAGCCAAATGAACAATGTGATGCCACTCGTTATCGTGAGTTGGCGCTGGGGGTCATAGCTGAAGTTCAGGCCCGGGCGAAGATTCCGATTTTAGTCGGATCCTCCGGGCTCTACATCAGCACACTGTTAGAGGGGATTGATCCAATGCCCGCCTCCTCTGCGGAAGTTCGCTCGTTGCTTAATGAGTGGAGCACGGAGAGTCTCTACAAGGAGCTGCTGTTTGTTGATCCAGAGCGGGCTCAAGCGTTGCACCCCTGTGACCGTGGTCGCATTATTCGAGCACTTGAGGTTTGGCGGGTCTCTGGGGTACCTCAGAGTGTCTGGTTCAAGGAGAGCAGCGTTTGTGAGGAGAAAATTAGGGAGGTGCCAGCGGTTGTTTTAGTGCTCGTGCCCGATCGGCAGGTGCTCTACGCACGGATAAATGAGCGAAGTCGGCAAATGATCAATGGGGGGTTGGTTGAAGAGACCAGGTCAATTATTGAGCAGTATGGTTCATTAATCGCACCAATGTATGCTATTGGGTACCGGGAAGTGGTGGAATTTCTTGCGCGGGGAGGGTTGGCTGCCGAGCGGGAGCTGCTTGTTGAACAGATTGCCTTGGTCACCCGGCGGTACAGCAAGCGTCAGCGCACGTATTGGCGAAACGAGCCTGAGAAGCGTGGCTGGGCGTCTTTTGTATCGCTTCTCAACGGAAGGGAGGTAGTTTTGCAGGAACCGTGGGTCAATATTTTGTCTGAGCGGTATCGAGGGGTAGGAAATAAGGTTGAGGTGTGGTATCTCTACGAGTCGTTATTGGAGAATCTGGTGAGTGAGCATGGTTAATATTTCGAATCCTTTGGAGTTTGAGCGCGAGCTGGTGTTGCAGGAAACAGAGCTTGAAGAGCTTAAGGTGAAGATTGAGAATGGTGAGTTGTCCCTGAGGGATCAATACGATCGCCTTGAGAAGCGAGTCCGCAAGCTTCGGCAGGACACGTATGGTAAGCTTTCGCCCTATCAGCGTGTTCAGTTGTCACGACATTTTGATCGGCCCTTTACGCTAGATCTTATCGGGCGTATTTTTACTGGTTTTGTTGAGCTCCATGGCGACAGATTGTATCGCGACGATCCTGCGATAGTTGGCGGAACCGCCTGTTTTGGTGATATCCCCGTGATGGTCATTGGACATCAGCGTGGTCGTAGTACCTTGGAGCGGGTTGAGCGGAATTTCGGTATGCCGCAGCCTGAGGGGTATCGAAAAGCGAAGCGTCTTTTTCATCTCGGCGAGAAGTTCGGGTTGCCGATTATCTGCTTTATCGATACTCAGGGGGCATATCCGGGCGTTGAGGCTGAAGAGCGGGGACAAGCTGAAGCTATCGCTAGAAATTTAATTGTCTTAAGTGAGTTAGCGGTTCCGGTGATAAGCGTGGTGATCGGAGAAGGAGGAAGTGGGGGTGCGTTGGCGCTTGGGCTTACCGATCGAATTCTGATGCTTGAGAATGCTTGTTATTCAGTAATCAGTCCGGAGGCCTGCGCCTCGATACTCTGGAAGGATCTGAAGGAGCCGGAAATGGTCGAAAAGCGGGCTTATGCTGCTGAAATGCTGCAGGTAACGGCGGAGAATCTCGATAGGCTGGGAGTGATTGATGAGATTGTCAAGGAACCCTTCGGAGGGGCTCATTGGAATCATCATGAGACTGCGACCAACCTAGCCAAGGCGTTACAAAGGCACCTTGGAGAACTCGATGTATTGAGTAAAGAGGAACTGTTAGATCGACGGTATGAAAAATTCCGTCGTATTGGTATATTTACAGAATAGTGAGAAGGATGAAGCTGGTTCATGGGTAAAGATGCGATTGAAATGAATGGTGTGGTCAAGGAGTGTTTTCCTAATACTACCTTTCGGGTGGTATGCGATAACGGGCATGAGTTGTTGGCGTACCTCGCTGGGAAAATGCGTCGGTATTATATTAAAGTGCTTCCGGGGGATCATGTTGTTGTTGAAATATCGCCCTATGATTTGTCAAAAGGCCGTATCATCAAAAGGGTAAATGAAAAAGGTGATCGTGCTTCAGGCGAAGGCGAATAACGAATTCGCCAGCGATCAGTAATTCCCGCTCGGCGCTCGGGTCCAGGGATTTCGTCCCTGTTCGCTGATCGCGAATTCACTCCGTAATCTTAGTAAGTTGCGACTTCTGGATTTATTGCGATTTCTTTTGATATCGTGAATGGCTGGCTAGCGGTAAATTTTCTTAGTCTCAGGTTAGGCATGCCACTGAGATGTTTTTTGTCTTGAGAGAGGGGACGTATAATGACAATAGATTTTCTAAGTGGCTCATCCGATAAGAAAAAAGCCCTGATTACTGGTATTACCGGTCAGGACGGTTCATACCTTGCGGAATTGCTGTTGGAAAAAGGATATGAGGTTTACGGGATGGTCCGACGAACCTCGACCCAGCCGTATGAGCGCATTGCGCATATTATTAACGATATTGAATTGGTCCAGGGAGATCTACTTGATCAGTCGTCATTGACGTCCCTTATCTCAAAAATTCGCCCTGCTGAGGTGTATAACCTCGCTGCTCAGAGTTTTGTTGCAGTGAGTTGGGAACAGCCCGTCCTTACATCTGAATGCACTGGGGTCGGAGTTGCACGCATTCTTGAAGCGATACGGGCGGTTGATACCTCTATTAAATTTTATCAGGCATCAAGTTCGGAGATGTACGGTAAAGTTCGTGAGATACCTCAACGTGAAGAGACTCCGTTTCACCCCCGATCACCCTACGGAGTAGCGAAGGCCTACGCCTATTATCTTACCCTAAATTATCGGGAAAGTTATAATATGTTTGCGGTTAATGGTGTGCTGTTCAACCATGAATCTCCGCGCAGAGGTATCGAGTTCGTTACTCGTAAGGTGACTGATGCAGTTGCCCGTATTAAGTTGGGTCTGTCTAATGAGGTAAGGCTCGGCAATCTGGATTCAAAGAGAGATTGGGGCTACGCAGGGGACTACGTCGAAGCGATGTGGCTGATGCTGCAGCACGACACACCGGAAGATTTTGTCATTGCGACCGGGGAGACCCATTCGGTGGAAGAGTTAGTTACTGTCGCCTTCTCACATGTTGGATTACAGTGGCAGGATTATGTGGTCATCGATCCGAAGTTTGTGCGTCCTGCCGAAGTCGATCTTTTGATTGGTGATGCGAGCAAGGCGAAAGCCGTGTTGGGCTGGGAACCAAAGACATCATTTGAGTCTATGGTGCGGTTGATGGTCGATACTGATATCGAAAGAGTTTCCAGAGATAGTTATGCTTCAATTCAAAGGATGGGATTGAAGCAAGCGGTTTAAAATGGGCCATATTGACGTTGTTGGCTTATCCCTTGCGGGGACTTTGCTCTCCCAGGTTTTTCTATTTGGCTGACTAAATAGGGTAGATCGTATGTCTCGTAAGTGCATTGATACATTTGCGTCAAGTGAGCTGGCCCAGAAGCGTGTATTCGTTCGGGTTGATTATAACGTACCCCTTTCCGATACAGGGGATATTACTGATGACACCAGGATTGAGGCATCGCTTCCTACGGTTGAGTTTTTGTTAAAGCAGGGTGCCAGGGTGATTCTATGTAGTCATCTCGGTCGTCCGGACGGCAAAGTTGTCGATACGCTTCGGATGAACCCGATTGCCAAGCGTCTTAGTGAGCTTCTTGATCTTGAAGTACAGCGGGTTAATGATTGCGTCGGCGAGCTTGTAAACAAGGCGGTGAACGAACTTCGAGGGGGAGAGGTGCTTCTTCTTGAGAATGTTCGCTTTCATAAGGAAGAGGAACAGAATAATCCTGAATTTGCAGCGCAGTTAGCATCATTGGCGGATGTCTACGTGAATGATGCGTTTGGTGCTGCTCATAGAGCCCACGCCTCTACCGAGGGCATGGCGCATCTGGTTAAATCCGTTGCTACGGGGCTCCTCATGGAGAAGGAGCTTAGGTATTTAGGAGATATTATCGCGGAACCGGTGCGGCCACTTGGGGCTATAATTGGCGGGGCTAAGGTTTCCGGAAAGATTGGCGTAATCGAGGCCCTGATAGAGAAATGTAATCTGTTGATTCTTGGCGGGGGAATGATTTTTACCTTCTTTAAGGCACGCGGCTGGGAAGTGGGCTCGTCTTTGGTTGAAGACGATAAAGTTTCTCTTGCTCGAGAATTGGAGCAAAAGGCCCACGCTAGAGGTGTGCAATTGTTGTTACCGACGGATGTGGTAGTCGCGGATAAATTTTCAAAGGACGCTACGAGCAGAACGGTTTCCGCTGACCAGATTCCGGCGGGATGGATGGGCCTTGATGTGGGACCAGACTCCAGTACAGTTTTTAATGATGCGCTCAGTAGTTGTAAGACTATTATCTGGAATGGGCCTATGGGAGTGTTTGAGTTTCCGCAATTTGCGCGCGGAACCGTCGATATTGCCCGTCACCTAGCCTTACTTACGACGAATGGAGTAACGACTGTGGTCGGCGGTGGTGATAGTGTTGCCGCGGTCGAGCAAGCTGGGTTATCCGAGAAGATGACGCATATTTCGACCGGCGGTGGGGCCAGTCTGGAATTGCTTGAAGGGAAGGTGCTACCCGGGGTTGCAGCCCTTGAGAGATAAACCCGCCTATGGGGGGCCGCAAGGGTTAGAACTCCAGAATTCAATTCGCTCAGTAACCAACAAAGATTTAGTCAATAGTTGGTTGAGATCTTACCTGGAAGAGGGGGGATTTCCAGAGACTATAGGAGAAGAACTCTCAATCAGAAGAACCTTATTGAGAGGGTACGTTGATAGTGTTATTTTACGTGATATAGTTGAGCGTTACGGAGTTGGGAATATTTCTTTTTTGCGTTATTTAATACAAAGCTTGCTGAGCAACGCCGGCCAACTTTTTTCAACCAACAAGTTCCATAACGATTGTAAAAGCCAGGTATTTTCAATCGCTCGCAGCACTGCGTATGACTATCTGGAGTACATTGAAGACGCCTATCTTTGTTTTACTGTGTACCTATATACAGACTCTATAAGAAAACGAAACACTAATCCACGCAAAATTTATGCTATTGACCAGGGGATTGTTAAACATTACTCATTGCGTGCCAATTGGGGAGCACTGTTTGAAAATCTCGTATATTTGGATTTGCGTCGGGCTGGATACCAAGTATGGTATTATAAAACCAAGAGTGGTTTCGAAGTTGATTTTGTTTGCGAAGATCCAATAGGAGAATGTCCCTGGTTTAGTTGAAAAGTATGGCGGTATCCGTCATGAAGCTGTAAAAAGCTAAGTGATGAAACTAACTACCTTTTACAAGAGGAGTCGCCATGAAGACATCGTACAAGAAAGCGAAGAGAAAGAGTAGAGTGATTAAGGCTCGACAGGAAGCAGTCCGTGCCGCAGGAGAGCTACAATTGAGTTTTAATAAGGAGGATTTGATTCAAGATTTGCAAAACAGCGTCGCTGATTTTGCGGTTAAGATGGGGCTGCAGGTAGGACTTGAGGTTATAGCCCATGAGGTGGCCGAACTGTGTGGAGCGCGGTATGAAAGGAGCAAGGCGCCGAGCCGCTTCGGAAGTCAGGGTGGATATATAATAATAGGTGGTCAAAAGGTAGCAATTGAACGCCCCCGTGTTCGAGGGGCGTGCGAGGTAGAGCTTGAAAGCTATAAGCTACTTCAAAGCGGAGAGGCGATTACATCGGCAGTCATTAATCGCATGATACGCGGAGTCTCGGTTCGAGACTATCAAGGAACGATTGATTCATTGGATCAGGGATTTGGGGTGAAAAAGTCGAGTGTGAGTCGGCATTTTGTAGCCGCCAGTAAAAAAGTGCTCAAGGAGTTTCAGGAACGCCGATTTGATGACGTTCGTTTTCCGGTCATATATATTGATGGGATAGAGTACGCTGGCGAGACGTTAGTGGGCGTAATTGGTATTGATATGGCTGGAAATAAGCATATTTTGGGCCTGAGGCACGGTGCTACAGAGAACAAGGAAGTAGTAAAAAGCCTCCTCGAAGATCTGGTATCCCGGGGGGTAAACCAAAGCCAGGCTATCCTCTTTGTCATCGACGGAGGAAAGGCCCTTAGTAGTGGCATAAAGAGTGTCTTTGGTAAATATGGAGTAATTCAACGTTGCCAGATACATAAAAGGCGCAATGTCCTCGCACATGTCCCGGAACAGCATGTGGATGATGTGAAGAAGAGACTTGCCCAGGGCTATAACCACAAGAACTATGACGACGCCCTGAAATCACTTCAAGCAACTGCTAAATGGCTTGATCGCCTTGCTCCAGATGCTGCCGATAGCTTGAGGGAAGGTATGGAAGAAACCATTACGGTCATTAACCTCCAACTCCCAGAAATAATAACTAACTCACTGGTATCAACCAATATTGTTGAGTCGGCGTTCAGTGTAGCACGAAAACTAACAGGGAGAGTAAAGCGCTGGAGGAGTGGTGATATGCGGAAAAGATGGTGTCTTGCTGGACTCATGAGAGCAGAGCAAGCATTCAAAAGAATTAAGGGGCATAAATGCATGGACCAACTGGTGCGCGCTCTCGATGCTCTCGTTGAAAACAAAGAAATTGACATACAAAGAAAAGCAGCATAAACCTGAGGTCACCGCCATGCCAATTTCAACTAACTGCGGGACATTCTCCTTAGCATTTGGTTTAACAACTTTCGCAATCTTATCTTATTGGTTGCGAGAGTTATCTCTATTCTGAACATTTCCCCCCTGTTCCACCCCAACCTTAGATCGTGTTTAACAACCT
>JBIIDM010000039.1:0-21095 GCA_044238365.1 Bdellovibrionota bacterium
TCACCTGCCCCCCCTGACTCCAACAATCTATCTCACCGACGAACTGCTTACACCCCCCATAGTTACCACTGCCATTACAGCCTAGGCTTCCTCCGCAGCGTAAGCCGAACTTTCCCTTCCACCAATCCCATACTAGTGGGTATACTCTAGTGTTTACTAATACAACATCTGTGCTCTGCATAAAATAAAACCTTTTCAATCGTTGGCTATTCCACTATACTGCCATTCTGCGTTTTGTTTACCTAACCAACCACCAACTATTCCCGCTCCAGCTATTCCCGCTCGGGCCCAGGGACTTCGTCCCTCTTCGCTGATCGCGATTCACCCTGTGAATTCAGCGTGTTGTAGCTTTCATAGGGTGAGCTGATATTAAAAAAAAAGCTACAATAGTGCGCACAAACATTTTTAAAATATTGCTGTACTCTTTTGTATTTATTAAGAATTTCTTGACTCTGGGAACAGCTGACGTATCTATCAATTCGACGAACCAAGAAAGGCGCCATAATTATCATATTAAAGCCGTGCCAGCTTCGACCAATCAGAGCAAATTCAAGGACTTACCATGTTTGAGTACTTTATTTAAATGCTCTTGATGCTCTCTTCAGAATAGTATTTGGTTACTCTTCAGATCGTAAGGGGGAAAAAATTCGCGCACTATCGTTGAAACTACAATTTAACATTGCTTCATCAAATGAACGCTCGATTGTCGGAAACGGCTATTCTTGTATACCCAGTCAATGTCTTCACCCCCTATTTGGTCTCAAAATCGCCCACTCAGGGGGCAAACTGTTACAGTAGTTTCCTAAGTAAACTGAACAAAAAAATTAGACACCAGGTCAATCATAATGAAATCTTCAAGGCGAACAAAATCCTCCCTGACGCACCCTGCTCCAGAGACCTTCTTGGCGTGCCTGGGTTTATGCGTCGGGGCCGTACCGTATCTCCTGGGACTGCTCGTCGCGCGACCTCAGCTTACCACACCGGAACATTACCAATATACGGTTGTGAGCTTTACGGAACGAAGTCTCGTCTTCTTCGCCTTCGGAATACTGATCAATCTTCTTATTGGTGCAATCAATCGCAGAAAAAAGAACTTACGCAGCACACTTACCATCTTGTTGCTAGGGGCAACATTTCTAGTGATGCTCACGAAAGCTAAATACACCTACGTGGCTATACCCGGTGCATTCTTTTCGCTCCTTATTCTAATGGCGCTCCTTCCGCTGCAGGAAGCCCTTAAGATGCAAAAAAAGTGGGGTCGCCACGCAACCTGTGTCATATCTACCTCCGTCTTCATTGCCCTTACCAGCATTACGGTCCACTACGCCGAGTCGCCATTCTTTGGGTTTGTGATCGGAGTGATCTCCGCGTCTCCCCAAATTGCATTTTCCTCACTGCTAGACTCCTTTGCTCCAATCATGCTCTCACTGGCAGCGGGTTGTTTAGGGGCAGTCTATGGTCTTCTTGGATCTCAGAGTTTCGAAGAAAGAGCGACCCCACGGCCGGAACTTAATGGGTTACCAACGCCGCAAACAGTCTCCGATATTCCGATATGGTACTCAAATATTGTCGTAATTCTTTTAACAATTCCGCCCATCACGCTCGGATTAATGGCGGTTGAGGACATGCTCCCCTCCCTGTTTCGATTTGCCTATTTTGGGATTACTGTTCCAATAGTTTTACAGTCTCGCTGTAGGGATAGTCAGGTGCCACATAGAAACTTTACTAAGGGATCTTACTTTACGGCGCTGATACTTGTAGTTTTCTTTATATCTCTGGGGTTATTTCAATGGTGACATAGTTGGCATTTCCGGGATTCGTCACCCTTGGCCGAGCCCGCCTTGCGCGACAGTTTTTGGGGCCAGACAAATGCAAATTTACCTTTTTTAACACCTGGCTATACGTGACCATTCGTACTCCCGGCACTAACAGTGAGAAGCCACCCCAATGACCAAATCAGGCACTCTTTCCTCCTCCATTCCTCCCAAGGCAGCTCGAACCGGGCATATGATCAACTGGACGGTTGTGCTAATGCTTCCGCTCGGATTCTCCTCCGGACTCCCGCTTCTGGTGACCTTGGATTTAATGAAGGCCTGGCTCACGGACGCGGGTGTAACGCTAACACTTGTTGGTGCCTCAAGTCTGTTGACGTTACCTTATACCTTAAAATTTCTCTGGGCGCCGTTTTTTGACCACGTGAAACCTCCCATCTTAGGTCGTCGAAGAGGGTGGATGCTTGTAACTCAGGTGGCGACTGCGGGAGCAATCCTCGCATTTGGACAGTGCGATGCGGTAAATACACCACTCCTCTTTCTGGTTTCCGCCTTTATGGTCTCGTTTTCAAGCGCCAGTCAGGATATCGTGCTTGATGCCTATCGACGCGATGCGCTTGAGGATCGCCTGCTACCACTTGCAAGTTCGGTCTTTGTTGCAGGCTATCGTTTAGGAATGGTCGTATCGGGTGCGGTCGCTCTGTGGCTCGCAGATAAGATGTTTAGCTGGCCTGGTGTGTTCACCTTTGTCTCCTGTTGTATGCTCATCGGCGTAGCGGCAACCCTGGCAGCGCACGAAACCGAAGGCGTCTCGCAAGCTCCCAGCACTATTAAAGAGGCGATTCTTCTGCCTATACGTGATTTCATGCAGCGCACCGGTGCGCTCAATCTCCTGCTGTTTATACTGCTCTATAAACTTGGGGACATGCTCGCCAGCGCCATGACCATTCCCTTCTACCTTCATGTCGGTTTTTCGAAAGCCGACATCGGACTAGTAGGCAAAACGTTTGGCCTGTCTGCCCAGATTCTCGGTACCTTCGTCGGGTCGACTATAATTATGAAAAATGGCTTTTACCGCTCCCTTTGGTTGTTCGGAATTCTCCAAGCTTTAGGAATTCTTGCTTATCCCTCGCTCTTATATACCGGGCCCGTTGTGGCAGCATTGGCCGCTGTGGTAGTGGTTGAAAATTTAAGCATCGGACTGGCTACCGCAGCATACGTTGGGACAATGAGCGCCCTATGTTCACGTTCGTTCAGCGCCTCACAGTATGCCTTGCTTTCAAGTTTATCCGGAGTACCACGAACTATTTTAAGTTCATCCACCGGATCGTTGGCTGAGTTGCTTGGGTGGAAGACGTTCTTTATTATGTGCGCAATTTTAGCAATACCAGGACTTTTAATTCTGAGTCGTCTTCGGAAAGTACTTCCGGGGTAGGGCTCAAACCTATCAAATTTACGGTGGAATGGGCCATATTGATGTTATTTACCTGAGTTCGACGTAAGAACAAAGGTAAAATTTTCGGCCCTATCAGAAACTGCCTCTAGTGCTATACCAATGAGTTCTCGGGTTCATGAATTCGGTTCACCGACTCTAAACTTGTTCCAGTACGACGGAATTCCAGCGTCTACCGCAACTCGGTAACGATAAAGACCGGGCTTAAGGATGACCATCTTCTGCGTGGCCTGCACCTTGATACTCACTCTATACCCTCTCCGACCGTTTGATGATCCCACCTTCTCGCGACCAAGTGATTTTATCAACTCAATCTCTACGGCATACCCGAGGCCAATGCCACTGGATCGAATATCCCACGACAGCATTACCCGCTTTGTTGGTCGATCGCGTGGTATGTGACGGTTTTTTGCGCGCAACTTATAGGGGATCTGCCGAGCAAACTGCTTACCAAGATCAACAAGAAGCCCCCAGATCGAGAATCTGGAAACAGGTACCGATATTTCCTCGGTCTCCTGTGAATATGAGAACCCAACGGCCCGCTGCCATGAATTGGTTTTACTATCGAAACGAGCGGGGTACACATCTTCAATAGATGCTCCGTACTTATCTAGGAGTTCCTGCGTAATAGAAAACGACAGTAGAAGTGGACGTTCTGTTGTAGTCACCGTTTGGCCGTCTACCGTAAGGTCGAACTTGAAAGCGGTAAGTGGACGTTCGGCTTCCCCAACCACAAGATTCTGCGCGCTTTGGACTTGAACATTGACCAGAGAGTTCTCCGAAAAGGCCCCCTGTGGAATCTCCAGCGATGACGATCCATCCGGAAGCCTGAAGGAAACCGGAAGTTGAGATACAAACTGATAGTTCTGGGGAGTGTAGAATCGTCTCGCTCGTTCGAGTACCGGAGCCACTGTGCCCTGTAGGCCAGTGGCCTTGTATTTCACTTCTCCATCGAAGAAATACGGTTCATCTTCAATAGAAATACCACTACAACCAACTCTCCATTCCTCTCCCTTTTCCTTGACCTCCAGAACCAGAACTACAGACATTCCTTTTAGCACGATCTCTGAAACTGATTGCCCACGAGAGTTGTAGGCAAAGCAACTTACCTGATTGAGCGGAATATCCCCCCTTACCTTCGGATTGACCGTAAGTCGATGTTGACCGTTCGGTAATGTAAGAGTCAATGGCTGGACCTGATTCTCAGCCAATGTTACCGTTCTAGACGACGAGGGTAGTCTCAGACTATCGGATGCTAAGGGAAACGCCCGCACCACATACGACCGGTTTGGCAGCAATGAAAGAGTGGCATCCTCTCCCGCGGTCACCAACTGTTCCACCAAATGATCTTCATCAAAACCGATCCAGGTGCGCAAATCTCCGCTGCGTGTAACCTCCGTACTACGTCTCTTATTCGACTTGAAAACTGAATATGCCTCTATGCGAGCCGGAACTGAGATTCCTTTGTCGTCTTTTACCGCGGCAACCAGAACTGACTGTGATAGAAACATCTCAAAGTCCACGGTCTTGCTAGCATTGTTCTCAAGCTTAAACTCAACCGGTTCGGCAGGAAGGAGGTATACGCCCTGCGATGAATTTGTCGTAGGAGCAACATCTGTTAGTGAGGAAATCGCCGCTTGATAGACAACGCCTGGCAGCAAGTCAACCGTAAGCTCTCCCTTTACGATTTTGCCGGATATATACTCCGTTACCGTTGTTGTTTTCGACCAGACTGAAACATAGAACTCAGCATCAGAGACTACCTCAGAGGAGGCTTGATTAATGGCCCTTAGGGTTACCGGAACGCTACGTGGCGTCACTTCAACCTGTGCCTGCGTTGTTGCAAAGGCTCTTATGGCAACTCTGACGGTTGTCGAGGAGTATCCGACTAGACTCACCTTACAATCGTACTGCCCTTCACTTAGAATTATTTCCGAGCCTGACTGGCCGCTCAGCAGCGACAGAGCTGCTAATTCTGCGCCGGTGGTAGACGTACACTGTAACTCCATTCTTTCCGAAGCAGGTGCGAAGAAAGGACCGCCAGTGAGGGTGTCCAATACGCTTAGTCGTAAAATACCCGCCTTGACTGCGGTTGTTGGAAGTATTATTGGCGTCGGGGTCAACGGCTGCATAGTGGGCGTTGCCAGCGGCAGCCGGGCCGGTACAGTTGGGAATGGCGTGCTTGTTGCTAAAGCTACTGGGGCTAGAAGTGTAGCGGTAAAACTTGCGGTTGCGGTGGACAAAGGGGTACTTGTTGCAGTTACCGTAGCGGTAAAACTTGTCGTTGCGGTGGACAAAGGAGTACTTGTTGCAGTTACCGTAGCGGTAAAACTTGCCGTTGCGGTGGACAAAGGAGTACTTGTTGCAGTTACCGTAGCGGTAAAACTTGCCGTTGCGGTGGACAAAGGAGTACTTGTTGCAGTTACCGCAAAGTCGTCCGTGTTAGCACCGCCCTGTACATACTGTTCCGCGCCCCAATTAACCTCATCCACAGAATGCTTGTACGAGATTCCCGCAGGCCCTCGGTAAAATACCCAGGTCCCAACCGGGGTCTTGAAAACTCTTCGACGACCTTCAGAGTGCAAAGATGCGTTTGAAGTCCCGCCGACCTGCAAGGGCAGGGGTGGCAGGGATTGTGAAAAGGCGGCTGCATAAAAAGCTAAGGAGAGAAAAAGTATGCTACATAAGTGTTTTAACTTGTTGTACAGACTACTTTTATTGAAGTGTGGACCCATTGCAACCATAAACACTGTTTGTAATAAAACCCTTTAAAGCCAACCAAGACCAACGTTACTAGATGCTTGGTGATGATATCGCCACAAAATGAAGGAAGGTGGAGATATAGACCTAAAAAAAGGAAAAATAGTAACCTGGGGTTAGTAAATGCACCGACCTGAGCACCATCGGTGGTGATTCCTATAGCCATCGTCAAAAATAATGAGGTTTTGAGTCGCATCTCGGTGATGGCTATGTGTTTGTTTTGACTCGCCTCGGTGAGTCGTTATAGTAATCTTTAATACTTTATTATTTTTGAAGATTACTATATACTCCACGCGGTCAAATATGCTGCCTCCGAGCTTACGGTTTAAACTGGATGTCCGCTGCAATGCAGCTATTCCCGCTCGGGGCGCTCGGGCCCAGGGACTTCGTCCCTCTTCGCTGATCGCGAATTCACCCTGTGAATTCAGTGTGTTGTAGCTTTCATAGGGTGAGCTGAC
This sequence comes from Bdellovibrionota bacterium, assembly GCA_044238365.1. GTDB lineage: Bacteria > Bdellovibrionota_C > UBA2361 > UBA2361 > JBIIDM01 > JBIIDM01. The sequence goes on from JBIIDM010000039.1 coordinate 6,444, forward strand.
ATTAAAAAAGCTACAATAGTGCGCGCAAAGATTTTAAAAATATCGCTGTACTCTTTTGTATTTATTGAGAATTTTTTGACTCCGGGAACAGCTGGCTGCAATGAAAAAAATTTGCTAACGAACACCGTACTACGAGACTGCCTCCCCCTTCTTCCTACTTACCGCAATAACTGCTCGCCACAATTCAGCATCTGTAATCGCCGAATGAATCGCATTCCCCATTGCCCGCTTTAAGGTAAACTCAGCATTCGTTTTTCCAGGCGCAATGTGGCTTTCGCTATAGCCACCTTCGTAGATGCCACGGTAGACCACTATCCCAGTAGGACCATATACCTCCATCGTAATCTTCGCGAAGGCATCGGCCCGGGTCGTTGGAAATCCAGGCGTAACACCAATAAACCAGCGCTCCACTGAACCACCAATCGTGGGGCTAGAAGGCCGATACCCCACCAGGACACCTCGCTCTTTCAGGGCTGACTCAACACCGCTTCGCACGGCTTCACCTACGTCAGTTGCTGGCGTTAAGATACGACTTTCGATTTCTCCAATGCCTTTCATCGGGCGTGAATCGGAGAATGAGGAGATGTACACCGGATAAAAATCCTCAGCGCCCAACAGCCGTCTGGTACCATCTTCAATTGAATACGGCACCTCCACCGGCGCAATACGCATAATGCCGTCATCCATGCTGGGGGAACAACCACTTAGCAGCGTACAAACGTGCATAACAGGCATTAAAGTAAAGAGGATTCGATGGATTCGCATATAGGCCTAATAATACGACAAAAGGTTATATTTACAACAGGTTAACAAAGTTCACCAAACTACCCTTGAAAAGGGTGCATTTTTACTCTTATTAACGTATTTTTACTAGCATTTAGTTTGTCGAGAAGTCTTCGGCCGCTCGCCGCACTTCTTCCGTCTAAAAATAAGCTCACCTGGACCCTATCGACGAGACCACCTGTAATGGGTCAAAAGCATTTATTCGGGGTAAGAAAAATGCAGAAATTTAAACCGGCGCCTCCTGTTTGTTTCGGGTGCTGAAGGTTTTACCAAAAAGACGAATTTTCGGCGAAGTCATAAGCGCCTTAACCCGGGGGCCGTAGCAGCCTCTTCTCTGGGGGGCTCTCTCTCGGTACCCAGATTATGGGACCATTGGCTCCCCCCAAGTGTTGATCAAGAATAGGTAAACTGTGAAGAATGTAAATAATCAAAAATGGTACGTCGTTTGGAGCGGCATTACACCAGGTATATATTCCCGTTGGGAAGATTGCCAAAAGCAGGTACGCGGCTTTAAAGGGGCGCGGTTTAAATCCTTTCCTTCAAAAATCCTGGCTGAGGCCGCCTACCAGGACGAGGTGGGTGGGGACTCAGGTGCTGCTGCATTACCGGGTGATCCGCCACTTGGCCAGCCTGCACTTGCTGTAGATGCGGCCTGTAGTGGCAATCCCGGGATTATGGAGTATAGGGGGGTTATGATTACCTCGGGAGAGGAGGTTTTTCACGGTGGGCCATACGATGAAGGAACCAATAATATTGGTGAATTCCTTGGATTAGTGCACGGCCTACGGTACCTAAAGGATTACCAACTGGACATTCCGCTCTATACCGATTCGGCGACAGGTCTGGTCTGGCTAAAGAACAAGCTGGTGAAGACGTCACTTGCTCCTTCAGACAGGAACAGGTACCTTTTTGGTGATATACTGGCTGCCGAAGAGTGGCTTCGTGAGCACACGTATTCGAATCGGGTTCTTAAATGGGAAACGCACCTTTGGGGCGAAATTCCGGCCGATTTTGGGAGAAAGTAATTTAACCCGGATTATTCACGAGCCCGCACCACTATGGTGGTACGGGCTCGTGAATAATCCGGGTTATACCCGTTCCAATTCAAAATGTCTGAAGAGTCTATTTGCTGGAATGGCTATTTGCTTGTCCCTTGTATGTTTAATTTGGGGGTGCTTTGCTCCGCAAAGGATATACCGGCTCCTCGTTTTTTAGGACTTTTCGAAGTGGAACCGGTATAATTCTATAATCTATGGCAAAATTATGACTGATCTGCCCCTCTATACCTACCTCGCTTGGATCATTTTGATTTTGGTCGTCTACCTGGTCGTCCTCGTCCGAGGGCTATTGGCCCGAACGACCAAGACATACGAGTTCCTATTGTTGCAAGCAGAGGTTGAAGCCCTGTTGGAATACCTGGCAGTCCCCCGAGATACACCCGCTATGGCCGCCTGGGAACGGGAATTCGGACTTCCACCAACTCTCCGATCTACTATCATGCAGGCAGTAAATGGTCGAAACATCAAGACTGTTGAAAAAGCACTGTTGGAGCACCTCCCCCCCTATCAAGCCACTCAGGCACTTATTCGGCTCGAAGAGATTTCTTGGCGCCTTGCCCCCCGCAGGGTGGATTTATGACCTTGAAAGTCCGGAAGAACAAGCAAATAGATCTTATTCTGCTGTGCTGCGCTGTGAGCGCGCCAATTGCGTTCTCCCAAATCGGCACTGTCTCAGCGGAATGGTTTCAGAAAGAAAAGTCCCCACAGCCGCATAATTGGGAGGAAGAAGCCTTAATGGCACAAGGGCACAAGCTCAGTCTACGAAGCGCCTCTCCCTCCGGTCTCCAATTAATCGAAGGAGTCGGAGACACTCTAGCCACAGCAATCGTTTCCAGCCGTTCAAAAATACTCTCAGTGTGTGATGGTGTGTCACCAACTACCGGAGTCGCCAAACATCATATAAAGCGCAATGGCGATGACGCCAAAAGTACTGTCCCTGAGTCATCGCTCGACGAAAAGGCGCTTGACTCGGTGCCGGGAATTGGCGCCGTTCGGTCGAAAATTATATCCGAAGATATCACAGTTTGTTGGTAGCACTTCGTGACTAAAAGGTTTTCATCTTCCGCCAATAGAGGAGTCAGGGCCAGTTTGAACTGTTCCTGAATGTATACCGGTAGGGAGTGCGGAGGGGAGAAAAGAAACAACTCTGCCTCCGTTTTTTGCCTTCGAATCCGCCGTCACACTTTTTCTATATACTCAGTTGAAACGCAAGTGCTCTCAACTTGGTCAACACGTACATCCATAAAGCGTACACCATAAAGCGGGGGCACCCGTTACAAAATATTTTCACTTGTGAGCATACTACCGGCCCCCCCCCCACCAACAAATCCTTTACTAGGATTTTCATAATTCTTGAGTATGCCCGAGAGCAATACTGGGTCATTTCCCACATAATTCTTATCGCCAATCCTGACCATCGGCACCTTCCTCAGCCCGTACTTTTTAAAAAGGGCCTTACCAGAATCGGTATCCGCTAAAATCCGCTCAAATACCACACCCTGATCCTGGAGATATTCTTCCAATCTGTCACAGGTCTCACAACTCCGGGACCTGAATACCTGGACTTCTGGCAACTTTGTCTTCGGTTTTTGAGGTTTTCTTTGTGCAAGCGCCTTTTCCGGCGGAATGACCACCGTCGGAGGGGGGATAGTAGGACGCGTGTCCTCGAGCAAGGTGTTGAGCTGGGCGAGTCCCTTGCTCGTAAACTCTACACCATCCCTCTCACCTATTTCCGGAAGACCGCTTTCTATGGCTTTCATAGCCACTTTGCTAGTCGAATCAATACGATAAAGGTACAGGAAACCTCCGAGAAGGCCCAAAACAACAAGTACTCGAAAGAGTTTCTTTGACGAATTCATAAACGGAATTTTCGCTGGAGGTTTTAAAGGTAAATCGGTATAGTGCAAGCAAAGTGCTTCAGATTAACATTGTCTACGTACTCAAAAAAAATAGATGTTTGAAGTTCCCGTAAGAATGCTCAGTAGAATGTACCGTCAGACTGATAATTCTACCAGCAACTCGGGGTATTGTTGGTCTTATCTTATAACGGGTCTTTATTTTTTCCTCGTTATTTCAAATTGTTATTCGCAAGAAACGTTTTCAGCCAGTCTTTCATGGCAAAAAGTTAATGATGAGATTGCCCTCCGTACGGAAAGTGCTTTCTGGCCTTCGCTTCTCGCTCCGAAAGTTCTACTATTTCGACCTAATCTCTATAAGTATCGAATTCGAGTGAGGACAGCGCGGGAATTCGGCCAAAATACCACCTCTGCACAGGAAATTTCCCGTAAAGGCGGCGGACTATTTGTCATCAACGGCAGTTTTTTCGACCACCTTGAGCGCCCATTAGGTCTTGTCATTAGCCGGGGAATCGCGGTCTCCCCGCTACACAAAGGTGGAACCACCCTCACGGGAATCTTCCAGATAAAAAACGGAAAACCAGAAATTATCCACCGTGACGAGTTCACACCGAACGGCGTCGTAGAAGCACTCCAAGCAGGCCCCCGACTTCTTGTAGATGGCAAAGAAACTCCCGTTACAAAGGATACGTCTCGATCGCTACGGACTGCCGTCTGTCTCGATAAGTCGTCAAATATTCTATTTGCCTCCTCAACCCGCTGGTTAATGGGGGTTACGCTTCAGGAGATGCAAAACATACTGAAACGTGTTGGATGTAAAAATGCCTTGAATCTTGACGGTGGAGGCTCCGCGCAGTTTGTATTTTCACCGTCCTCAATTTCGGACCGACGGGAACTGCTCGGGAAGGATCGAGTGCCGGTGTTTATCGAGGTGGTACGAAAGTAGAGATTTTTGGTCATGTTGGGAGATTTGTAACCTGAGTTCGACGTAAGAACAAAGGCAATTTCGCAAGCAAAATCAATTCCAGATTAGCCGGCCCTTACACCCGGTTATCTTTAACCCGTCTTAAATAGTTAAGTACATCCATTCTCGTGATTATCCCTAAAAAGCGGGATCCATCCTGTACAATCGGCACTAGTCCCTTCTCAAGCAAATCCAGCACTGAATCAACAGTCGCCCTAGGGTCGAGAGTTTCAAGGTCCTTTGTCATAATCTCGCGTACGGGCCTCTTCATAGCCTCGCGATCGGCCTTAAGGTGCAGAAGTACATCAAGTTCATCAATTATCCCGACAATGCGCTCGTTCTCCAGCACGGGTAGCTGAGAAACATCATAGATCTTCATTCGTGAGTACGCCGATTGCAGTGTCTCATCTTCCCTCAGAAATACAACACTGCCCTCACTGTATGCACGCCCGATAATATCACGAAGATCACCAAAATGTTCGACAGGAAGAAAGCCCTCGTCCCGCATCCAGTAATCATCATATACCTTGCTCAGGTATTTGTTTCCGCTATCACAAATAAACGTCACGACGTTTTTCGCCGTCGTCTGTTCTCGACAATACCGTAAAGCGGCTGCTACCAGAGTACCCGACGATGAACCGGCTAGAATCCCTTCCTTGATGAGCAAGGCACGGGCTGTATCGCAACTTTCCTGATCGGAAATGGCATAAGCCTTCTTGACTCTTGAAAGATCGGCGATTGAAGGAATAAAATCCTCTCCTATACCCTCAACTACCCATGAACCAGCATCCGAAAGGACTTCACCAGTTTCGACATAGTGTGCGAGAATGGAACCTACAGGATCAGCCAATACCATTTCGACGTTCGGTGCCTGTTTTGAAAAATATTGACTCAGACCAGTAATCGTTCCGCCCGACCCCACACCACACACTACGGCATCAACATGCCCCTTCATATCTCGATATATTTCTGGGGCTGTAGTTGTTTCGTGCGCCAACGGATTCGCAGGATTGGAAAACTGATTTACATAAAAGCTTCCGGGGTCTGATTTTTGAATTGATTCGGCCAGATCTTGATAATATTGAGGATGCCCCCTTGGAACGTCAGAACGAGTCAGAATAATCTCAGCACCCATAGCACGGAGATGCCTAATTTTTTCCCGACTCATTTTGTCCGGAATTACCAAAGTCAGACGAAACCCTTTGGCAACTGAAATAAGCGCCAGCCCGATCCCGGTATTACCCGCCGTAGCCTCAATTATCCGGGAACCAGACGTAATTAGACCAGCATCCTCAGCCACCTGAATCATCGACAACGCTACGCGATCTTTAATCGAACCGCCAGGATTCTGGCTTTCCATTTTCAGAAACAGCCGACACCGCCCTGTATCGAACGATGTTACCTCGACCATGGGCGTCTTTCCGATCAGCGAGATAATTCCCCTCATTTTCCCCACCAAATAGCTTTACTGAGTACTTTGAGGTGCAAAGCCCCCGGAAGTACAAGCGCCGAGCACGACAGGCGCCCAGATTATTTCCGCGTACAGGTGTTGGCTGGCGACGCACTAGTCGCCCCCCGGATATCCATTGACTCGTTGCCTGCTTCGCACCATATTCAAACAAGCGCCGTATGACTGATAGTCACTTACAGTATCAACCGATGCATACCCACCGTTTAGAACGGAGCTTGCAATGCTTCTAGACAAGACGAAGCCACGATAGTATACCTTGTCTTCAACATCAACGTCTGCTACTTTTTTGGGCTTTCCCTTTGTCCACTTCATTACGTTAATAGTATCATCGTAAGAGATGCTATTCGTCAACAACAATGGAGCAGGAGCAAACTTACCATCGGAAACTGGTTTTATCGAGGCAGCCCGATTGCCTTTGTAAATATTCTCTAGCCCCCTAAACCGCACAGTGATCCCTTGAGGAAACCGAGCAGCATCGACCCCCGAGAAATCCATGGTAACCTTAATAAGATATTTGCTTACTCGTGAATTACAGGCATCCTTTCTAAAAACTCCACCCAGGTCCAGGGATGCATTATCAGGATTGGCTTGAAACGCCTCGTCAGTCGGATCGGTGGGAAGTCCAAAATTTCCATTACCTCCCATGCCTCCACCAGATGCCCCTGGTATAACTGCGCCCTCCTCGGTAGGGTTTTTAGCAAATTCGCAGAACTCGTCTTTGGTCCACTCACGTCCGGTGTACTCCTTTAACTGTTCCAATACTGCCTGTAATTGCTGGGGGCTAAAATATGAACATAGATCCCAGTTGCCAATCCCTGTTGCCCTTGTCAAATTAGAGGATGATGCCTTGTAGCCATCTTTATATATTTCCGCATCCAACTTCGCATCCTGCGTTACAATGCTACGCCCGGCTCTGCGAAGTGTAAATACGGACGCTTCTTTAGCGCCATCTTTATACCTTTCAGTCAGTAGCACCGGATACCAGGCCTGTCGGCCTATCGCCTCAATCTTTGCCTTTCCGCGGCCACCGACTTGGGCACCCAAAAATTCCACCTTGGTGCCCTGAGGCGCCTCGACCCTTACATTGACGACATTACTGGAATTACCCTTCATCTCGGCCCAAAAACTAACCGGCTCAACCGACTCGATAGGCAGGACCACTTCGGTAAGCGCTGATTTCAGTTTGGCCTTGCGAATTACCTCAGCGTTTGATTCCCACGGAGTTAAAACTATAGCGCAGAAGAGTAGCCCGAAAACTCGTCTGGCTACGGCCCTCCAGATAGCACTGGCACCTTCGGCCGCCGTCTCTGCGGATCCTCTGTACCTTGAAATTCCAATCCTATCCCCTTGAAATAACTCAATAGTCATAAAAACTCATAGATTAAAGCAGTTGGTTTTATATGCCCTCTAATCCCCACCTTGTGCAATTTGATTCATTTTTTGTCGACTTTACTAACGCAAGATTCTTTGCCTGGATGCGACGGGGTGGTACACTCCTCCTCCAACAAATCAAAATGAGGGCTTTTATGATTTCACCAAATATGGTCGCACTTCTTAACCAGCAGATTCACCTGGAATCCCAGGCCTCGAATATCTACCTTGCAATGGCTTCATGGGCTGAGGTCGCCGGCTATGAGGGCATATCATCATTGATGTATAAGCAGTCAAGTGAAGAGCGGGAGCACATGCTGAAACTTTTTCACTATATCAATGAGCGAGGTGGCAAAGCCCTCGTGCCGACGATAGGCCCGGTTATTGAGAACTATACATCCGTAAACGAGATGTTTGATTCATTTCTTAAGAGTGAACAGAGCGTCTCTGAAGACATTAACAAACTCGTACACGCCAGTCTGGAGGAGCAAGACTTTACGACGCACAACTTTCTACAGTGGTATGTAAGCGAACAGATGGAAGAAGAGCGAGTTGCTCGGACTCTACTTGATAAGCTCTCGCTTATTGGAACAGATAAGGCAGGCTTATATCTCTTCGATCGCGACTGTGGTGTGCTAGCAGCAACAACTGTATAGGGTGCGTCATTTTGCGAATGCGACGTAGTACTCCACGTCGCAAATCGCCTCTTGACGAACAGATCCCCCCCCCCTCGCCAAACCCCGCTAGGGTTTGCGAGGTTGGCTGAGGTCAAGGAAAGAGGTAATTTCTCGAATGAGACGTGGTACTCCACGTCTCAGTGAGAGAAATTACCTCTTGACGCAGAGATCAGCCAACCTCGCAAACCCTAGCGGGAGTAGGCACGGCGGGCATCATTGACCGGCAAAAAACCAACACCTCCCTGGTGAGAGACCACTTTAATCCATCGACCCATAACTTCCTTACCGAGCACTTCATCGCCTATTTCTAACGAAGCGATTCGGTAGGAGCTGAGAGAGGGGTGTTCAAAAATGAACGTCGGTATTCTTATTTCATAGTAGTCTCCAGGCTCCGATACCGGCTCCTTCCACCCAGCCTTCTGTTGTTCATCGCTTCGGCCCCGGGTTACAAAATAACGTTCGCGAGGAAATTCACCCCCATAGGCAGGTGTTTGAATGGCCCCTAGCTCAGGTTCAACCATCACTGTTTCAACCGGCCCCGTTGTGTCAACAATATCCAGGCCCCCGACCCGAGCCTTCACGTTGGGAGCCGCTCCAGCCGAAGCAAGCGCCGCCGGAAGTACTTGCTTCCTAACTTCTTCCACCACCCCAACGTCCGCTTGAGAGTTTTTAGGAAGTCCGGTTTTTTCATCGTTAGCGACTAATGAGTGAGCAGTGGTACTCCCAGCGCTGGTATGTATCGCTGGTAGAGTCTTAATTAAATTATCAGAACCGAGTGAGCCTTCCGCCCCCCGACTAGCCTCCAACGAATAGGATATCTCCTGGAGTCCCTCTAGTTTTTCAATCCGCGCCAAAATCGGCAGTATCAAATTAGTCTTTTGGAGCTCAACGGCTTTCCAGCGTTGGGCTCCATCCGGTGGGAGCCACGCCTCGTCGTTCGGTCCGAGCAGATCCGTTCTAACCAATGGCTCCCGCCCTTGAACCCAGTTCAGCACCTGACTTCCGACCCCACCAGGTCGACTCTGCGACCATAGTGAATATATTAACAGCGGCGAAAGGAGCAGAAACAAACCTTTACAGAAACCGTGTACCGCCGGATCGCTGGCCCATATCTGCCCTTTCTCAATTGTCGCCGATAACGCAGGCCATGAGCTCTGTTTAAGCAATTTAGACCCTTGATCATCGTCATTTATGGTGTTGACTATCTGCGGCGGGGCAATAACCTCTGTGAGATCGTCCCAAGCCTCCTGAATCGATAAAACCAATTCGGGGGAGTCGGAAAGAGAATTAATTACCAAGGGAGTGAGCGTGCCAAGCGCTGACGTGGCAGCCCTGATATCACTATTCAAGGCACCGGTCGTCGGTGATTCTACTTCAGCCGGAGTAGTGGTTTTTAGTAACTCGACCACCTGACGAAGTACACGGTTCAGCGCTAACCCCAACATTCCACATGGAAAAGTGCCAAGTAGAAGACGAGAATGAATCCAATAAACTCTTGTAAGGATATCATTCTCGCCGTACTCTGAAACGTCGGAATCCACAGCCCGAGAGAGCTGCTCATAGGCACCACTCTCTATAAGGTTCTGGTAATAACGCCCCCTATCGCTAAACATCAATCCAAAGCCAGAAGTCTCCCCCTTCAAGGTCCGCTCTAGTTCATTTATTAAGTCCGATAGACCCAAGTCAATAGTTGACGACGTCGCGCCCTCGCGGGATGATGCTTCCTCTTCGGCGCGTGCATTGCTCTGTTGATCTCTGCCGGAATTCACGTAATCCTTAAGACCTCACAAAAAATCGGGTGCCAGATACAGCCCCTGATAGCAAACACCAATACATGTATTTAGATACCCAGATGGAGCGGAGGAGGCGACAAACCACATGCACCATAACTACAACTCCTCATCAGGGTAGCCCTCTCAACCACCGATATATAGTAATCTTCAAAAATAATAAAGTATTAAAGATTACTATAACGACTCGCGGAGGCGAGTCAAAACAAACACATAGCCATCGCCGAGATGCGACTCAAAACCGCATTATTTTTGACGATGGCTATAAGACCCAAAGAACGCGACCTGCGTCTTCAAAGTTTTGGCCACCACTGTCACACCGAAACTCTTCAAGCGGCTGCCTCTTGTGGACAATTCTAGCGCTCTTTACGTTCACAGGATGCCTCTCGGTGGAGCTGGGCGCGCCACCAACCGCATTCTACTCGCATTTCGACATGACTTCACGTATCGTCAGAAAAAAGGGCACTCACGGATCCAAACAGCTGCCGGATACTAAAATGTTCTACGACAAAACTCCGCTCCCCCAGGTTCTTGAGCTGCGATTTAAGCCCGGGCTCAAAGACCCTTACCGTGCAGGTACTATCTTTGCCGGTGTTCTTTTCCCTGTAGGATCCATCACGGTCACCACGCCTTCATTACACCTCGAATCCGCGCTCCGTCACGAGTTGCTACAGAAATCTACACAGGTGGTCTCGACCCAAAAACATGAGGCTACTGAAATCAGCATGAATCGCCTGTCATTAACTGTTTGGGACCTTCTTATTACCCGTAAAATATCGTGTAATCTCCGCGTGTCCCTCACTCATCCAGAGAACACTGATAGGGCCCGAATTCAGGTAGTTGACGTCCAACATAGTGCCTACACGCCTTATGCCTTCAGAAAAGAACTCTCGTTCTACCTTCGAGAGTGTTTTGATCTCCTTGCTCGAACTATTAGTGCTAAGATTAAAAAGAACAAATTAATCAAACCCTACCACTGAGCAACCGCATTATAGAATAGGCGGGATGATTGTTCGCGAGCGTAGTCCTCTCTAGCGGCCTCGGAAGTTGCTTAAGCCCCGGATAATAGGAGTTTCAGACTTCCCTAGCATTCAATAGTATGTCAGTCTGAAAATAGTAATTTGCGCAACCGCTTCAGTACGTTAGCCTCCGTGACGTTAGCTCCATAGGAGCCGCTTTTCGTTATTCAATTCGAAAGAATTCTGATTGTCGATCTGGCGGTTGAACGGTACCGTTTTATTTTTCACCACAAGTTAACCATATGATTTTTCTACACTCCAATTGTCCTGCACTCCTTTCATTTGCTCAACCCGGTTCTAATTCGGGTACTCATCGGGGCTCCGATCGGAGTTCTGACCGACCGGCACTCAGGCTCAGCGCAGCACTTCTCCTCGTTGCTGGAGCGTTATTCTCAGGATGTGGCAAAAGCGACGCGCCGCAGACGTCGACAAAGAGCGCAACTACTCAGCCTTCTGCTGAAACCCTTCTTTCGCATGTTCCAAAAAATAGCTGGGGTTTTATGAGAGCCAATCTCAACAATCCAGAGGTGCAAAAGATTCTCGCGAAAAATCTTAAAAAATTTGATACCACCCAGGCGCTAAGTGCCTTAGAGCAGCAAACTTCAATTTCGAATGAGGAAAAAGAGAAGTATAAGGCATCAATGAAACTGGTGTTCTCACTCTACGAAATATTTCTGGATGAGGGCATATTCCCAAGTGAAAAGGGGCAAGGAACGATAGAGGAAGCAGTAGGAGAAGTACATTACATCCCAGATACAAAGAAATTCGAGGGCGGTATTATCTTTCGTTCTAAAATACCCGGCGAAGCGCTTCTCACGCAACTTGAATCAGCACTTAAAAGACATCAGGTTGAATCAGAAAAAAAATCCGCATCGGAACTAGTCCTGACCCTCGACGGAACGAAAGTCCATGCCACAAGCAGCGCCAATTTAATCTCCGTAAGTCAGTCACCCGAAAGCTCAAAGGCACTGCTTGCTACCGTGCCTGAAAAAGCCCCTATTATCACCGAGGCTGAGGCAAAAATTCCAGGCATGACCAATGAATGGTTTGTACTCTATTCAGGCCTTAAAACGTTAGTACAGGGTCTTGAGGCAAATGAGGAATTGAAAAAGGATTTTCCCCTGGAATCGGTTCAATTTGCCACCAGTGTCGATGGAGGGTTAGTAAGATCTCACGGTGCAGTAAATTTCAACTCAGCAAATGCAACGGCGTCAGCCGTTCTTAAAGAACTGTCTGAAACCAAAAGTGCAGAGGGAGGAGTCTTTCCCCGTGGCAAGGATGTCGCCTTTGCGTTTCAGATCAGTGAGGGTGCAATAAAAACGCTGATTTCAAATTTGGCGAAATCTCCGGACGCCGCAGGGTCCGCCGAATTTGGTGCAATCCTTCCGCTCTTAAACCAAATCGGAAGTCTTGGTGTTGGGGTGGTGCAAGGTGGCGTAGCCTCTCCGTATCCCGAGATGTACCTATCATCACGCACTCCTGCAGGCACATCCCTTAAGACGTCCTTAAAGGAACTAATTACTCCGATGCTTGCACCGATGCTTGGCGGCGTCAATTGGCAGGAGAAAAAAGTAGGCGAGACTTCGGCTGATGTGATCACCTCGCCGTTTGGCGTTGGTTTATTCCTGGCGGCTACCAAAGACGAGCTGGTTCTTTCAACTGGGGAAGCGTCCTTGACACTCAACACCACTGAGGCCACGGAACCCGCCGTTGCAGACACAAACTTGCTAGCAAAGGTAAAGTCACTCGCTGGCGCACCGATTGTTACTTTCTACACTGACGGAGGCAAGCTCGCCCAAATTGTGAAAGATATAAACAGCATTGCCGCTACCTTTACGGGCGGCAAGAGCGTCGTGGATCAAGCAACCCTAACGCAGCTACAGGAACAGAAGGAATCGTTCGCAACGGTCAGTGCCTTCCCGGATAAAATAGAATTAAGGGGCTGGTCGGTTGTGCCACAGTAGCGATGACACAGGGAGTGTACTCGTTCACCAGGCTATCTAATATTTTCGTCAAAAAAACTTATTTTGCGTATGAGAGGGGCAGTAGTACCTCTCATACGCAAAGAAGAGAATAGTACGAACTCCTACTCTATTTTTACAGTTGGGGTGGAGGAAAGAGCCAAAAGGTGTCACGATAATATTAAAAAGCTAAGGATAAAAAAACGGGTGTGGCCGTAATTAAATGTTAGTCGTCAATTGCACGCTACATCGGATTTACCAGGGTCAATTGTATTATAAAATCAGAGGCACTGGAGACATTCGTTCTTTAGGGTGGATTTGGGCGTAATCGTGAGGCTATTTATATCATGAAATCGAACGGATACATCAAATTACGGCCACACCCAAAAAAACACGGAAGGCTGGAGAGAAGCCTATTTCGCTATGGGCTTGATGTGCTGAATCAAGTAATTCTCGAAACTGGATTCGAACACCTTTGGAAAGTATTTCTCAAACTTCTAAGTAGCAAACAATACAAACTAGCTGAAATTATGTGATTTTTGTCGTGTACAGAGATCATCAATTTCAAAATTCATATCAATATCAAACTTTGACCCATCGTCATACGGAATTAACCTAACTCCTGACTTCGACGCTGGGACACCCAAATTAAGGATCCAAGGCCAATAACATAGTTTGCTCTGGGGTGAGTTGAGTGAATTGGCGGTGATATTTCTTTGAATCGGGCATATAGAGCTCGACCTGGTAGATTGTTTTCATGATATCAAGAGCTCTCTGTGGGGATAGGGCACTCTGTTTCTGAGCGAGTTGCCGTTCGAATTCCTTGAAAATCGTATATGCAACGAATGAAACGCAAATATGCGCTTCTATACGATTCCTCTTCCTGTGGTAAATCGGTCGGATTCTCAGGTCGGTTTTGGATATCCGGAAAGCCCGTTCTATTTTCCAGAGTTGTCGATAATTTGAAACAACTTCCTCAGGTGTCATTCGGGAGTTTGTGATATATCCTTTGAGTCCGTCCCAAGCTTTATCTTCCTCGATTCTCTTTTCGTCCAGGGTAATTGTGACGTCTCCTTCGAGTGCAAGAAATTTGTTGTAGCCACGACTATTGATACTGCCTTTGGTTAACTTTCCAGAAGAAATGTTCCTTTTAAGTCGCGTGATTCCCTTCTCCCTATTTGCAGCATCTTTCTTTGCTCGAGTTTCTGAGAAATTGAGTATCAAGCGTTTGCCATCTTTGCGTTTGAAAACCGTGCATTCTCGGTTATTGAGTCGAGCTCCCAATTGTAGAATCTTGGCTTTGGTTTCCGAATCTTCATTTTTTATTCTCGCGCCAATTATATATTGATAGCCTTCTTCATCGAGCGCATTCAAGTTCTTCCGAGATAGCAATGCGCTATCTGCTATCACCGTTGGTCTAGTCAATCCGAAACGGTCTTGGACCTTCTTAAGCGCCGGTATTAGCGTATCTCCCTCGAAAGTATTACCTTCGTAAATATCATAACTAATAGGATAGCCATCAATACCGACAAGTAAGCCAAGCATAATTTGTGGATGCTGGAATTTTCCATCCTTAGAAAAACCGATACGACGCAAGTCATACTCTTACCACTACTCTACCCTACCCTTAAATATAATTAAAATACCATACAACGTCAAATCAGAAACGACATTCAAACAGAGTTAACTCCGACAGCAAGTG
>JBIIDM010000196.1:0-6294 GCA_044238365.1 Bdellovibrionota bacterium
GGGGTTCTTTTCGGGGGAGTCCTTTTTTCTGATAAAATGCTCTGGCATGGGCGATCTCTGGTTTAATACTTTTGGAGCAATGATCGAGCTGGAGGATACAGATAGTGCGCTTACGGTGGACACGGGCCACATCGTTGCCTTTACTGAGGGGCTCGACTATTCAATTTCCCGAATTGGAGGGTATAAGTCTTTATTCTTCTCAGGAGAAGGGCTGGTCTGTCGCTTTAAGGGTCATGGAAAGGTATGGATCCAGACGCGAAAGATCCAACAATTTGCGAGTTGGTTGCACTGGTTCAGACCTCTTCCAAAGAAAAATTAGGTCGTGGAGGTTGGTTAGCTGCTTAAGTAACTTTTTGGAGAGGATCCATGAAATCTATTAGACAGCGAAGTTTTCTTTAATGACTGATTTTTCGAAGATAGGAAAGGAGTTACTTACCTTCCATCGTTCCGGGGTATTGGCGACGTTGCAGGCGGATAGCTTATCCTGGTGGCGCATTGGTCCCGTTTGACTTTGATAAAAGTGGGAATCTTTACATATTCATTGCAGGCTTGACCCAACATGCGAAGAATCTGGCGCGAGATTCTCGTTTTTCACTGACTGTATGTGACCAATTTCGCTCCGATGAATCTGCAGCCGTACGGACGAGCCCTTGAGTATGGAGATTTATGTCAAATCATAAAAATCGTTGGGGAAAGATAACCGTCGGGAATGCAGAGAAAAAATTCCTTAAAGGGCCGCAGCAGATAATCCAGGATCTCTGGTATTCCTGTAATATATTTGTAGAGTTTGTCAGGGGGGTAAGGAAGCTTCGTCAGGTTGGTCCCTGTATTACGGTTTTTGGCTCCGCACGAACCGAAGAGGGCTCTCTTGAATATGCAGGAGCGCGCGAGATGGGACGGGCGATTGCCCAAGCTGGATTTGCAACGATGACCGGAGGTGGTCCTGGAATTATGGAAGCCGCCAATCGTGGAGCAAAAGACGAAGGAGGATTTTCAGTTGGGTGCAATATCAAACTCCCCGTCGAGCAACATCCCAATCCGTATCTTGATCTATGGGTTGACTTTAATCATTTTTTCGTTCGTAAGGTGATGCTTGTTAAGTATTCCTACGGGTTTGTTGCATTTCCAGGGGGATACGGGACCCTTGATGAGATCTTTGAAGTAGCCGTACTAATGCAGACCGGAAAGATCGAGAACTTTCCAGTCGCATTGGTTGGGGTTGAGTATTGGCAGTCATTGATTAATTACCTAAAGAACACTCTCCTGCCCTCTAAGGCAATCGAGTCAAAGGATGTTGAGCTCCTCTACCTTACGGATTCGCCCGCTGAGGCGATGGAGTTCATTCTTGATAAGATCACCGAAAGATACCCGTTGCATTGTGCCTATCGACCCCGTTAGCTGGTAGCGGATTCTTTTCAACCAATTACCTTTGTTCTTACGTCGAACTCAGGTTAAATGTGAATTTTCTCTGTCTCTTGACCAGTTTACTAATCAGGAGGCGCGTTTCGTGAATAATCCGGGCTAGCATTTTGTGTTCTAAGCAAGTTAGAGACATTGCTCGCTGCCCGTCTAATAATGTTACCCATAGGGGACTATAATGGAAAAAGAGGATCAAGTTAAAAGGATCGTGAAGTTGCCCGAAGGACCGAATCCATGGACCACCGTAAGTTCGCGGGAGGTTTATAGCAATCCCTGGATTCGAGTTCGGGAAGACCAGGTCATTTCACCAGGTGGCAAAGCGGGGATTTACGGTGTGGTTGAGAGTAAGCCGGCAACAGGGGTTGTTGCGGCCGATGGGGACTATCTATATCTTGTTGGGCAATACAGGTATCCTACGCAAAACTACTCATGGGAGATCATTGAGGGCGGTGCCGATCACGGTGAAAGCCCACTTCAAGCCGCGCAGCGTGAGCTAAAGGAAGAGGCTGGTTTGACGGCTTGTCACTGGGAGCAGCTGGGCCCTGAGGTTCATCTCAGCAATTGTTTCACCGCCGAGCGTGGATTCCTCTTTGTTGCTTGGGGGCTGGAACGCGGCGAGAGTTGCCCTGACGACACCGAAAGCTTAGAAGTCCGCCGCATTCACAGAAACGACGTCCGTGCGATGATCGAAAGCGGTTTCATCGTTGATTGTATGAGTATCGTAGGGCTCTATCGGTACTTTGACTGGCATAATCGCAAGGGAACTGGCCGTTCTCTTACGTCCTAATAGCGGAAGCTTCGTAAGCGTTGCCTACGCGGCTTCGAGTTCGTGATGATCTCCGTCAATTTGACGCGGGAGACGCACTTTCTTCACGTATTCGTCAAAGCGATACAATCCACTGGCGTAATTGGGGCTTACATCGCTTCCTTTAAAGACTTTGCCAATGGTTTTCAGCGCTATCATTAGATCAAAGCCGAGTGAGATGTGCGCAACGTAGAACGTATCATAGCGCAGACGTCGATCCCAGCTGATAGCATTACGGCCGTTGACCTGAGCCAAACCGGTAATACCAGGGCGAACATCGTGGCGGTGGGCTTCCCGTTTAGAGTACACCGGCAGGTAGTCAACAAGGAGGGGGCGAGGGCCGACGAGGCTCATCTCACCTTTTAATACGTTGACGAGCTGCAAGAGTTCATCCAGTGAAAGTTTACGCACGATTCCGCCGACTTTCGTCATGCGAACCAAGTCCGGAAGGAGTTCTCCGTCCGGTCCTCTTTCGTCCGTCATGGTTTTGAATTTAATGATATTAAACACCTTGCCGTGTAACCCAGGGCGCGGTTGGTAAAACAAAATTGAACCACGGTTAGACCGCCAAAGTGCGATAGCAACAACAACGAGGAGAGGACTTGCTAGCAGCAAGCCGAAAGCGCTTACCACTATATCGATTAGTCGTTTGCCGAATGCCTTGTACATAATGTCCTCCGTAGCTTAAAAAAGTTGTTTCACTATGGTTTTAGGGCCGCATCGCGTAACCAGCTCAGCATACAGATATTCGCGCTGCTAATCTAACATCAACCGCTCGGTGCTATATTTTTTTAGGGATCCGGAAAAATGTAACGACAGGGGAGAATAATTCGTGAAACACGACTTCGGCGAGTTAACCTCCTGAAGATTTGGCCGAATATAATTTTCGACGGGGCGCACAAAGGCAGAGTACTAAGCGAAGGTCTGTATGTCAAAAATCTTCTTTTATTGGAAATTTCACTCCCTTATCTAGTAATGGTAGAATTGGGGCTAGATTGATGCGGGATGGCGTTTCAGATCGCAGCTTTTCTTTCGTAGAACGAGTAGAAATGTTCTGCCGAATTAGATTTGAGCTAGGTTCTATCCCGGATTGTTCACGAGCCCGCACCACCCTAGCGGTTAACGCACTGAATCTTTCACCGAAAATGAGATTTTCAAACTTCCATGTGTTTCGACACTATGTCAGCCTGAAAATCTTATTTTCACTAAAGTCTTCAGCATCTTAACCGCTCAGGAGGCGAGTTTCGTGAATAATCCGGGCTAGTGCAGACGTAGGTAGTTTGTTCTTTTTAGGTTTAATCAGCATTGCAGTAAACGAAAACTGAGTTCGATGGATGTCAGCAATATGAAGCGAGCAAAAAAGATGATGATGGCGGGTCCCGTGGACTTGCATGATGACGTTCGGGCAGCGCTTGCCGAGCAACCGCTGGCATCCTGGCACGATGATTTTGTTCCGATATACCTCGAAACCCTTAATTTGCTGAAGCGGGTCTTTGCTACTAGTGGTGATATTCTTTTGCTTACTTCTCCAGGCTCTGGAGCTGTCGAGGCGTGTGTAACTGCACTGTTCGCTCCCGGCGAGCGGGTCGTCGCGGGAGTAAATGGTTTTTTTTCCGAACGTATGGTCGATGTAATGAAGACCTGTGGCATAGAGGTGGTAGTAGTCCCCTGTACCTGGGGCATGCCAGTCAACCCAGCGGAGATTGAGAGAGTCGTTAAAGAAACCGAGAAGGTTGCTGGAGTGGCTGTTCTGGCAAACGAAACCGGTTCAGGCGTACGGAACCCTGTTCGGGAAATCGCTCAGGTAGCCCATCGCTACGGCGTGCCGATATTTGTTGATGCGGTTTCCGCGGTTGGTAGCTACGAGTTGTTGATGGACGAGTGGGGGCTTGATGTGGTTGCCGGTTCGTCGAATAAGGCGTTGGAGATTCCCCCCGGCATTGGCTTAGCCGCGGTTTCACAGGCTGGTTGGCGAATTATAGAGGAAAAGAGCGATCGGACTCGTCGTGGCTGGTACCTTGATCTACTGCGTTGGAAAAAGGGGTTGGATACGCGGCCCAATCGCCCATACCAGATAACACTAGCAAGCAGTTTAATAGCGGGCCTGAGGGTCAGTTTAAATAGGATTGTCAATGAAGAGGGGATTCACGGTCATTGGGAACGGTATGCGTCGGCTCAAAGAATTGTCCGGGCTGGCGTGATGGCGCTGGGGTTTGATCTCCTCGTTTCAGACGAATGGGCTTCTCCAGTGGTGACGGCTGTTTCTGTCGCGGGGTTAATGGATCATCCACGAGAACTCGTACGTTTTCTCGAGAACGAGCATGATATTTTGATTACTACCGGTGCGGGGCGGCTTGCCGAGTCGGTATTTCGAATCGGCCATATGGGGTTAGCTTCGACACCTGAATATTATATTCCGTGTTTACTTGGAATCGAAGACTTTCTACGGCGGATCAAGGGCCGCGATGTCCGTATCGGTACGAGTCTGGTGGGGCTGGAACAAAGGTAGGAACTCCCGTTCCATTTCACCAGGTAATTTATGACGAGGAGCGGGATATCTATTCCGGAGTAAAAGTGGCCCGCCCTTCTCGTGGGGGCGGTGAATAGCGATTGGGCATTTGCCTTTTCTTATCCGAAACTCAGGTGAAAAGGAAATCGGCGCTGACTCAGCTCCTCTTCGGCACAACGCTGAAAGGTTACGCACCGACTGCTGTTGTATGCAGCCCTCCGAATATGTCCTCCTGTAGTCCTCCATAAACGGCATAATCCTTCATGGCGACAACGCCACGGCGGTGCTTATTGATCATGTCTGCGATCGGCTCATTTCGTAGCATAGCCATAATTATCGCCGGAAAGTTTGCACCAGCTAAATGGGAAAGTGGATACCCTCCGCCGAATCGAGGATTCATCTCCAATATGTACGGTGTGCCATCTACCTCAAGTATATCAATATCAAGAGGGCCTGGAACCTTAAGAAGTGCCCCAAGCCGACGAACCATTTCCTCAATCCTTGGGTTATCAAGGATTATCGCCTGATCGGTCTCGCCACTTCGCATGGTCACCTTCTGTTTTATTGCAACCGATATTACTTCGCCAGACGTTATGTGAGAGCATACGTCAATACCGTACTCGGTCCCAGCAAGTTTCGGCTGTACGATCATGTCGTCGGCGTAGTTAAAGAACACTTCAAGCTCCGCTCGGTTACGGGCGGTAAAAACGTTAATGCTGGCTGACCCACGCCGTGGTTTTACGATAAGCGGAAACGAGAGTTCGCCTGAATTTATAGATTGTTTTACCGACTCTAGATTTTTGTACGTATCGGGGCAGGAGAATCCGTGTTCCTTGAGAAAACAAAATGTATTCCATTTATCCAAACACACCGAATTCATCGCATCTGAGGTAATGAGCGGAACGGTACCCCTTTCGAGGAATTGCGAGCGTGTTTCCGCCAGAGCTCCGATGTCTCCATCAAGGAATGAGAGGATTAGCCGAATGTCGTGTGTTTCGCAGATGGTGAGTAACGAAGGTATATATTGGGAATCGCCAATCGATGGTACTATGTAGTTAACATCGCATGACTTGAACCCCACATTCCATGGTGTGTTAGCAGTACCTACGATGACTTGGCCATGGTATAAATGCGGGCGAAAATAGTCGGCAATATATCCGCGCCGACCTACACACGAGAGCAATATACTCATGAATCATCCTTTTAACGAAACTTTATAAAATACAGACCTCGACCGGCAAACTTTATGTACTGAAAATTTACTATCGAAATCCCAATTCGACAGTGAGTATTGTAACGCGAGTATTGTAACGCATTCGCACATAGCGTTCACAGAATGGTTACGATTTGCAACTCTTCCACGTGATATCTTAGCGCCCTTTACGAGGGGTATCAATAATTATAACTAATTGATTAAGCTATGACTAATGGTCCACTATAAGGTGTCCAACATGGGGCGTGGGCAAAACTTTCAACCATAGTGCCTGATAATACATCACAGTATAGAACGGAATCAAGAGCGCTGCCCCCCCACCCGCGGGGCGGGGAGAGACCGAGTTTG
>JBIIDM010000040.1:0-20955 GCA_044238365.1 Bdellovibrionota bacterium
GCAGTGATATAAAAGCGCAGGCTGAAGCTTGCTACGTCGAGCATTTTATATCATGAGCAACGAAGTGGATGAAGTAATTTCAACCATTTACCGCAGTTCTTACGTCGAACTCAGGTTTGAATACTCCAGCCCACTACTTTTTAAGTAACTACTCAGGTGTCCTCACCATCAACATGCCTCAAAAGCATCCCAAGTAGTTACCTTTTTAAAATATTCCGGTTCCTTATTTTTTAACCTGAGTTCGACGTAAGAACAAAGGTAAATGGTTGAGATTGCTTTAGACACAAGGCGTGCAGTGATATAAAAGCGTAGGCTGAAGCTTGCTACATCGAGCATTTTATAGCATGAGCAACGAAGTGGATGAAGTAATCTCAGCCATTTACCGCAGTTCTTACGTCGAACTCAGGTTTTTAGGACTTTTTGAAGTGGGACCGGCATAACTACAAGGATCGAGCCTATGAGATCTCATCTTGGCGTTTTAGCTCTCGAAAAACCTGCTATTCTTGACCCGAAAGAAGCTTCAGGTGGATCCAATTCGTCGGAAAAGGGGGCCACAGGCGAAAGCGGCGAGGACGTGGATGCAAATACGCCGGAAATCGATGATATCCCAGTCGACACAATGGCCGGTCTACGAATTAATAAACCGACCTCATTAGCGGCCTACGGAACCAGGGACTTTACAGAAAGCAGATGGCTTAACGACGACATCCCGTCCCAATTTGAAGAACCCGATGGTGACCAACCGACGCCCCAAAAACTCCACTCTGTCAATTGGCGAGCCGTCCTACGCCATACCTCAGTAATCATCGCAATTCCGCTCTTCACCTTCGTAATGGCCACGCTCTATACCCGTGGGCTTTTTAGGTCCGATGAGCCTCCGGGCACCTGGCTGCTCGTCGTCCGCCAATGTGCGGATCAGGATTGGTGCTTTCACGCAATTGTCGTGCTCTTTTTTCTCGCTGCGATCTTGATGGTGGGAAAACAGATCACGTACGGGTTCTATGTACTGAGTGTAGCTTGGTCGGCGCTGTTTATTAGAAATTTGTGATGGATGTCGTCGATGCGGCGGCCGGGGGCAGTGCTTCAATTGGAGGTATCAACCTAAAAGGAGCAGTTGAGTGGGATAGACCGAGAAACTGCTCTTTTTAGGTGTAACCTCGGTCCACTCTGTTGACAAAACATCTCCCTGCTGTACTTGCACCTTATGCAATTTGCAACGAATGTTTAACCCGGATTATTCACGAAACGCGCCTCCATAGCGATGCGGCCTCGTGAATAATCCGGGTTAGCATGATCATTACTGCAAACGTCACCAATACTGATTTAGCTGCAAAGATAGATCCTACTATTGCCTGGCAACACAGAGTAGCAACGCGTACATCAACGGACTTTTAAATACTTATGATACTGAATCGAAAGGCTCCACTTTTCTGGATTTCGTTTTACCATATCAACACACCACTCCAGATCTTCCGCTCGCACTGACCCATCAGATTGAAAAGCAGGAGATATCAGGTTGTGCTCAGCAATCACTATAGGCTCAGGAATGCTCATTCCATAATGCCGAACATACTTCAATTCATTTGCTACTCTTTGCCGCAAAGTATGCTCAGCGGACTTAGGACTCACACAGATCCAGTCGAGCCCCTCGGGCAATTTTATGGTGCCGTTGGTTTCGATGGCTAACATCCAGCCTCGACCCTTCATATACCTAATAAACGGTTCATTGAGTTGCAAACCTGGCTCCCCACCAGTTAACAACATCCATCCCCGCTTTCCGTTTAAACTAGTTGCAAATTCCTCTATCTCGGGAAGCGTCATCTCCCGGCCGCTGAGAAACTCTGTGTCACAATCGAATCCGGCATTTTTCCAACTGCATCTCAGATTACAATCGGTGAACCGCACGAACACCATTGGTGTGCCTGCACGCCGCCCCTCGCCCTGCACAGAGTAAAAAATCTCGTTTACCCGATACGCTCCCGGGCTCCGCTGCCGTGAGGCTTTCCCCGCCGGAATAACCGATTGTCCAACGCCCTCGTTGACTAATTCATCCAACTCCATACACCCTTCTCACTCCATTGACCGCCAAGATAGGCCTATTAAACTTGATACACTTCAAAAATTCATAAAGAACTGGGAGGCCGTTTATTTTTTTGCAGAGTACAATCCCTGCACAGGGCAAGCTCAATAAAATCAATATGGCTCACACCCCAAATTAGAGGTTTCAGACTTTTTGAATTAAAGTGAACCCACGATTCGGCACCCACAGGCTACCGAATCTAAAGCAATATTCCTAACATGCTACACGCGTAGAGTCTACTGTAGAGACAACTATGCGTCTTCGAATCACCTTTAGAGCTGTGGGGCACACAGTAGTTATTTCTACATATTTGAATTTGAGTAAATCTCTCGCGTTTTAAAACAAGACCTTATTCCTTGAGACCAAGCGAAATTCCTTTCTTACGGAATCAGCCTAGCGTACACTTGTCGTGTTGTAGCTCAGTGATATGTTTTCCGAAACCCGTAAGAACGCCTGATTTGTTGACGGTTCCTGCGAATTTTAAGTACCTAGGCAAAAGTGTTTCGGTCTAATGCAACACATAAAACAGCCTTTTTTGACCATCTTCTGCACCACCTAAGACCGAAAAAATTTTGCCTAAATACTTAGATAGCACTTTTCAGTTAAAGGCGGTATCAGTACCTCGAATCACTAAAGGCGTAACTAATTTCCTAAAGTGACGAAACCTCTATAAGGGTGAGGATAATCAGGTTAAATAATAAAATGAAATTACCTATTCAATTTATATACACGTCTATTCGATGGAAATTTCTGCTACCGCTCGGGTGTATCGTCCTGTTAGTCACGATCCACTTATTTTTATTTATTTTTTCTGCTGTTCATGAACGGATAGAGATTGCTGCGAAAAAACGTGCGGACCTGCTGATACACTCACTTTATACAGCGTCATACCTACTTAAAAATCCGAAATATTTTCAACAATATGTTTTGGTACTCGGCCAATATCCAGGGCTTTCGTCAATTGTCGTCTATAGTGACTTCACAGATAAGGTGGTTGCGTCAACCGAACCAGCACTCATTGGCCACACACTTGATGAAATTTCCAACAACCAAGCCATACCCTGTGAACGTAAGAAGATCAAAAAGAATACAGACACGTATTTCATTGACCTTGGCAATCCCTATACTGACCGTGCACGTCGCCGCCTCCCCGCCGAAGTATCTAATACAGAGTATACCACGGAGATTGCGCAACACATCAGTCTTCATTTCTTTTTATAGAGGCTATTTCGACTCGATCATTGCCACCCTAATGAAACAACTACTTACGATCATGATTGTCGAAATCATGGCCCTGGTGACGGCAGTGATCTGGATATCAAACCGAGTGATCATCAGTCCTGCGAAAGCACTGCTAAGAACACTAACCGCGTGGGATGCTGGGGAAAGGAACCTTCCTACTGTGAGAAGCCTCGACGAACTCGGCGCAATTTCAAGACACGTCAACAAAACGCTTAAAGCGCTGGACGATTCCAATCAGCAAATTAAGGACATAATCGCAGCCATTAATCATCATTCGATAGTTTCGATCGCCGACAAAATGGGGAAAATTACTTATGTCAACGACAAATTTTGTAACATTTCAAAATATTCCCACGAAGAACTCATGGGTCAGGATCATCGTATCATTAAATCCGGCTATCACACGAAGGAGTTTATCCATGAACTGTGGCAAACCATTACACGAGGGCAAGTGTGGAATCAAGACATGAAGAATAGGGCTAAGGATGGCTCAATATACTGGGTAGCTACTACCATTGTCCCGTTTCTTGATCAAACAGGAACACCAAATCAGTATATATCCATCCGCACGGATATCACCGCTGCCAAGCATGCCGAATCACTTCTGAGAGACAACGAAAAAAAATTAGAACTGGGCTTAAAAGCTGCCGAAGAAGCAACGTATGCCAAAAGCCAGTTCCTGGCAAATATGAGTCACGAAATCCGAACGCCACTGACCTCGATCATCGGCTTTGCCGAAGCCGCACGGGAGAAAGGTGTTTCGGCAGAGGACCGAATCGTATCACTGGAGCGAATCCTAAACTCTGGAGAGCACCTATAGCTCCTTTCAATAATTTCGCGACAATGGAAATTTGCCAGGGGCCATATTCGTGCGGCGGAGCCGCGCCAGCAAACAAATAGCTCTTTTCTGAATGTCGCATTATTTATGAATTGAGCTATACTAGGCATCATCAACGACATACTGGACCTCTCGAAAATCGATGCAGGCGCCCTGAGGTTGGAGATGCAGCCATTCTCGCCTGTAGCACTTGTGGAGAACGTGAAAACGCTGATGGTGCCCCGCATCTCGGAAAAAGGACTTAGCTTGACGATAAATTATATCTGGCATCTTCCCGCGACAATCACCACGGATTCTTTACGACTCATGCAGATTCTAGTTAACCTGGTTTCTAATGCAATAAAATTTACCGAACGTGGTCAGGTAACAATCACGGTCCAATGTGATAAACCAAGCCAGAAGCTTAATTTCAGTGTAGCGGACACGGGGATTGGTATCTCCACCGACCAAATCGATCGCCTGTTTCTTCCGTTTTCGCAAGCCGACATTGGGACAAACCCCAGGTTTGGCGGTACCGGTCTTGGTCTTTTCATTTCCAAAAGTCTGATCGCAAAATTAGGTGGAGAGATTTCAGTGGTAAGTCAGCCCAATATTGGCTCTACCTTCTCCTTCTCGATCACTACAAATGATCTATCAAATAAGGAGTGGATCTCCTTTATTCCTAGAACTAAACCTCTCAGTGAGGTTGATCGAACTTTAATTAGTAGAATGCGAGGCAGAGTACTTGTCGTAGACGATTCCGTCGACAATCGTGCACTGATTGAATTCTCACTTCGCAACTCTAAGATTATCCTGACTATGGCTGAAGATGGCCAGAAAGCAGTAGAGGCCACGATGGCACAGGAATTTGACCTCATCATTATGGATATGCAAATGCCCGTAATGGATGGCTATGAGGCGACTCAAACTATGAGGCAAAATGGAGTTAACACGCCAATTATTGCGTTTACCGCTGCTATTCTGAAAAACCATATACTTAAATGCACCGAGGCAGGATGTTCGTCGTGTCTTACTAAGCCGTTTAATCAAAGTACGCTTGTCCAATGCTTAAGCAAATACCTGATGCTTGATCCTGAGCAACCGGAAAATCTTAAGATAGAGATCACCAGAACCACTCCTTTGAAGCCGGATGCCCGTTCAGTTCACCTCGGATTCGTAAACGGCCTTGAAAATCGGATTCAAGATATATCAAACGCATTAAAAGAGCATGACTTCTCCCGACTAAGAAATGCCGCTCATAAGTTGGCTGGGACTGCGGGGCTATTTGGCTATCCTTCGCTGGCGCGAATCTGTGCACAACTCGAAAAAGTCTCTCCAGATCACGACTCGGTCATTTGCCAGACCTTGCTTGAACAGATTAATAAATCCCACTCTGAAATAATACAGGAAGTCCAGAACAGTAGAGACAACGAGACCTCCTTCAATGACATTGGCCAACGTTTCACCAAGGACGATCTGGAAACCGTCGTTGACACTAACTCAACACCTGAAAAACATTCGATTTGAAAAACGACGCTGCTAAAGTCCAGATCATGCTACTCCGCATTAAGTAAAACCTCAGTATGGCAAAATCCCGCTGGTTTTAGCTTTCGGCAGGTTGGTTGAGTTAGTGGACATCCTTCCAATTTTTGTTCTCCAATCGCATCCTGGATGCTCCATAAAAGTCTTGGACGGATCTATCAGAAAGCCGCCAGCCTTTAAAACATTGCGACCAATCAGCAGTGGGTAGATAAAACGCGAACGATTTGCCAGATTAACGCGCGCTTCGATCTGTTTTCCTCCCAGGCAGAAGTCCATCAAAACAACTGGTCTATCGATAAAACCAGAGACTCCTTTTCGCTTTACCCGCATCCATTCCAAAACGTCACGTTCTAACCTTACAACTCGCCCGCTCGTATCGCTTAGCCGAAACACTATGCGATCACGGAAAACTCCAGTAGCATCGGCCCTAAAAACATCCAGAATTTCAGCATGAACCGAAGAAACCCCTGCACCCGTATCGATGCGCGCCTTTAACTTCAGCGCGGCATCTTCCAACACAACATTCTCTACCCTTCCCAATACTATCCCCGATCTTTTGCCTTCGCTGCTTACCAGCTCACGCGGAGAAAAACAAGTTACTAACAGGGCAAGTGCCAATGTATGCGACAATCTGCAGCTTCTAAATATTTCAAACATTCCCTATCCTGCTAATCTACTGAACTTGTAAAAAAGGGCATTCGTGATCCGCTGTTCCTCCGATCCCGCTGCAGAATGTCACAAATAGGCGGCAATTGGTACATGCCATTACAAACCTGAGTTCTACGTAGAGACTGCGGTAAATTCCTGAAATTAATTCATCCACTTCGTTGCTCATGATATAAAATGCTCGATGTAGCAAGCTTCAGCCTGCGCTTTGTAACTACTCAGGTACCCCCAATATAAATGCGCCCCAAAAGCGAGCTAACAATTTGTAACTGCCAGGGATTTTTTCAAGGTCGAGGAAAGTGATTGTTTTGTGAATGAGGCGTGGTACTCCACGCCGCAGTGAACAAAATCAATCATTTGACGAAGAGATTGGGAAAATACCTGAGCAGTTACTGCGCTTTTACACCACTCGCGCGTTGTGTCTAAAGCAATTTCAACCATTTACCGCAGTTCTTACGTCGAACTCAGGTTACAAAAACGATTTTCTACTCAGGAGTTCTCATGCCATTTAGTCATAACATGCCATCGAAATTAATCGCACTATCAGCGAATTATCCCTCGGGTAGAAGGGGCACCGCACATCAAAAATATACTGCGGTATCATTCTCTACAAAAATTGCATCGCTGACAGCTTGACGAACCAGCAAGAAATGGCTGAGCACCGTACGCGCCGGGAGCATACGAAGAGCGAGCCCATACCCCAAGAAGATCACACCCTGAATTTCGTTGTTTTCCAACCTCCACGCAAGATAACTCCTTGCCACAGTATTAGTGTATATCTTATCAAGTCTCAAAGGTGCAACCGAGGTCCGGGATTCATAAATCAAGCGCGCTAATTCACCGGGAGTGCTGACTAATACCGGCCGTAAGGGACATTTATCATTTCCGTAAGAATTCAGGGGAGAAAGGACGTCTTGCTTCGGGTCATACATAAAAAGACCTGCTTGTTCAAACTCCAAGTCTTGCAAAAAATTCGAAAATATCACATCAAGAGCAGTGCGGGATGATTTTTCGAACGCTATGACTCTGTATACCGACTCAAATATATCACGAATTGAGTCACTCATAGTTATGTTTTGAGTCGCGCGATTGAATCGATGAATTTTATATGCCTTTCTTGCTGAAGCCACAGCTCGTTCAGGGTCTAATAACCTATTGAATACCTTAGGTGCATAATATAGATACGGCTCCGAAGCAGCAGCAATACCTTCGTTTATCTGGGAAATACAGTTCGTTCCAAGGTAGTACATCACCTCCGGACTGACATATTCCCACTCTTTTGCCGAAAGTGGATAGCATTCACTATCCGCTAGTCGTGCTAGTGCCTCGCCGATCTCACAAAATCGTATAGCCTTTTCGAGCGAGGAGAGCCTCAGCCTGCCTGCCTCATCATTCGAGTAATCACTTTTTTCTGGGACACCATCTCCTGGATTCAAAATAACTGAAGATAGCATATCTCCAAGATGCAGACCACGAATCAGGAGAAAATACACCTCTAGAGCCGAAAAGTTAAGATTCTTCTCCAGATTTGGTGTAAGATTCCCTAAGCCATTACTCCAATTTAACGCTGCGCGATTAAACGCTGCCGGATAACTCCAGGAGACAAGGAGATTACCTATATTCCGAAATAAGGACAACGAATACGTCATCCCCTCGTCCACCCCAGCCCGCTCGGCCATAAGCACCGCGCTATTACTTGCGATCAGCGCGAAACGTAACGCCTGCGCCTGATACTCGCCCATTTCTCTAATTTCAGCTGACCCAAAGTCAGAGGGAACGCCTGCTATCAAATTGTTGATATCCCGTACTGAGCACTTTTCAACACACCCTAAAATATCCTCAGGTGAATTGTTAGATAATGACTCTTTATTCAGACATAGGTGGAAGAAGGTATGCAGATAGAGTCCAATATCCCGTCGCAGCTCCCGATAAAGCCGTTTCTCTTTCTCTTGAAACTCACCGCTCTGAATTCTGTGCCGCAGTGCGGTGAGAACCTCGGGAACCACCGGTATCCAGGTTCGAACACAACCCTCGACGATATCAAGCGAACGCTTTGAGTACGGAATATCAAAACCTTTTCCCAGAGATGTTCGAACCTTAATCATTAACCTCTCCTGAAAGACGAATTGCCGAAAGAGCTGTTAGGGGACGCCAGGCTAAGCAGATGAGATACTCCTGTTACTAATTTAAGCTTGGCTAAAACATCTATTAACCTGAGTTCGACGTAAGAGAACAAAGGTAAATGGTTGAAATTGCTTTAGACACGAGAGAGGCGTGCAGTGATATAAAAGCGCAGGCTCTGAAGCTTGCTACGTCGAGCATTTTATATCATGAGCAACGAAGTGGATGAAGTAATTTCAACCATTTACCGCAGTTCTTACGTCGAACTCAGGTTATTAAGCCACCGGAAGCCCTCCACGATGGGCGTTATCTCCAGTACCTGAGGACACGGACCCTAACGACAATGGGATCGTCACTTCCCCCCACTAACTTAATGAACTCTTGGAGCACATATGAACTTATATAAATTAAAGTAGCCTCCGCTCTTACCCCGTCTCTCCCCCCTTAATTCCAGACAAAAAAGCCTTCTTAATGGCATTGATAGAATTTTCGGGCCTCTGCTGTTCTAGATTTAATAACAGAATTGGAGAGTAGGTAGACGCTGCCCCGCGCCTTCGGGAACCACGGTTTTATTAAATGGAATAATAATAGTTGATTAGAATTGCCTTACCCCTTTCGGAACCTGCTAATCACAGAGGTTTCCTCTCGAGCAAAATGGCGTTTTTCCATAAATCCTGTACTCGTCCCAAAAGAAACCAGCGTAAAACCTTGTTATTTTCACTGCTGTGCCGATTCAGCTAGCCCGAGATATTCATCAGACGCACCATCATAGCGATCTTTCACCGAAAATAAGATTTTCACACTTCCGTGTATCCCAACACTATGTCAGCCTGAAAATATTAATTTCGGCAAAATCTTAAGTACCTTAACAACCTGAGTTCGACGTAAGAACAAAGGTAAATGGTTGAAATTGCTTTAGACACGAGAGAGGCGCGCAGTGATATAAAAGCGCAGGGGCGCTAACAGCTTGCTACGTCGAGCATTTTATATCATGAGCAACGAAGTGGATGAAGTAATTTCAGCTATTTACCGCAGTGCTTACGTCGAACTCAGGTTAACAACTATAGCAGTGCGTCTCATGAATACTCCGTGCTAGCTAGTACTCGCTCTAATAGTCACCGTAAATCCGGAAATACTTCTCAGATTGCGACACTTGTACGGTAAATACTGGCCCTTCAAAATCGCTGCAATTTCACTTTTGGAAATCTTTGAACCGAAAGTTTTAAGAAATAAATCTCAAAACTTTCAAGAATATATTCGTTATTACTAAAAACACTGGCTTCTAATCCGTGGCAGCAGGTCACTGAACTCCTTTAAACTCCTCGTCTTCGCTTTTATATCCTTCGCCAACTTAGCTGTCTTACGTTTCGCAACCTCAAGACCATAGACGAGTCTCGTCCCTCGATTCAGTGCCCGAAGTGCCTGATTGCCCATTTGGACTACAGCTCCGCGATACTGCAATATTTCGTCTGTATCATCTACTTGCGTACACGCAGGAACTCCCTGACACTTAAGAACCACCCCTGTAAACTGCCCAAGTTGCACCCTCGACTCCGCATAAATCATAGCAAGATTATTCTCAACCTGAGTAGCAGATTTTGCAAGGCGCTTTTTCAAAGCAGGATCATTCGTCTTCTTAATGGACGCACGCAAGAGCTTAAGCGACTTATCAGAAAGCGCCTTTATCTCACCTGCTGATAAATCCAGACCAGACAACGATGATGAAACGCTCACTTGCGAACACCCCTGAGGAGCAACATCGGGACAAAGGTTATCCCCCGAACCCGGTGCTGAAACGACATTCGGCGTTCTATCGCATGAATCAACAAATCCATCTTTATCAGCATCAGCAACGGTACTCTGATTGTTATCGAGGTAGTTTGGAATACCATCTCCATCACTATCACTAGTACCCTCAATTAAATCGCTGATACCATCACCGTCAGAATCCGGATCATTTTTGTTTGGAACTCCGTCACCATCTGGATCCCCTGTTCCTTCTACAGAATCAGGAATATTATCTCCATCACTGTCAGGAAGCCCTACAACATTGTCCACGTAATTCGGTGTTCCGTCCCCATCATCATCCTTGGTACCCTCACTATCATCCTTGACGTCATCACCGTCAGAATCCGGATCCGTATAATTTGGACGACCATCGAAATCTGTATCGACTACACCCTCAACAATGTCGGTGATGTTATCACCATCAGAATCAGTATCCCAAAGGTTGGGAATTCTGTCGTTATCCAGATCCCTGTCGCCTTCAACATCATTGGGAATACCATCCTGATCACAGTCCAGATTCGAACATGGCGGGAAGCTCGGAAGGTCAGCATAAAACATTCCCTGATAGGTACGAGTAAACGGAGCCACAGTAAATGGCGAAGCCTCTGGTCCAGGAAACACCTTCTCGCCCTTAAGCACTTTTGCTGCCTCTGTCGCCTTACACTGAACCGCAAAATTATACAGCCCCAACTGATTAATTCCATCAAATACCGCCGAATCCGTACGAGTCAACATATCATTGGTAAACGTCAGGGTTTGTACCGTCCCATCTGGCCGCTGCACCGACCCAGTATACATTACGCCCTCTAACTGGGCACCAAACGTAGCGCCAGCTGAGATTCTTACCTTCTCCCCAACTCGCACAAATAGACTGTTCAAATCCGCAAAACAATCCGGAAGTGAATTTTCGACGTGAGCCTGCAGGAACGACACTTGATCGGCAGTGTTATTCGCGAATAATTTCAGTTTCCAGGTACCCGGGGCTGGATTGAGTATCTGAATTAATTTATAAAGCGCATCACTCTTGACGATGCCTGGAGAATAGTCGTAGTACAACAACGTCCCATCGGGAGATTTCAACTCAAAGCCCTGATTCCAGTTGGCAACCACTGCATTCAAGGCTGACAGCATTATATTAAGGCGCTCGGCACCACTTTCAACAGTTAAATCGATAAGAGACTCATAGGGATTCAGGAGAACCGGATCTAGAATAACATTCGGCAGACTCCACCACGACGGGAGAAGGAAATCAATTCCTGATATGATTCTAGGTGCTTGAACCGTTCGAGCTAAAGGAAGCGATTTTATTACTACCTCCTGACCCTTGGTCTTTACGATTGTCCTAGGTAACAGCAATGCCTCACCACGCCCACGTGCAAAGAGCTCCCCGTAAATCATTGGCAGCTCTCTACCATTGGCACTATCAAGCACTGCTCCACCTGTTACGCCAGCAATCCCCGTGAGTGTCACTCGGTCAGCCTCGGTACCTACTGGAACAGTAAGTACCTGAACCCCAATATTCCTTAACCTATTAGCTGCTGCCAGCGGATCAACTCCATCGGTATTTTGCCCGTCGGAAAGTAAAAAAGCAGTACGATTCCGACCTGCGGCAAAAACCCTTTGAAATTCCGAAGAAGAGGTATCGAGTGAAGTTCCAATTCCGGTATTGCCGCCAGCAACCAGCCCATTGATAGTCCCCTTCAGACCATCAGCATCAGCTCCTGCATTAAGGAGCGAAAAAAACCGATCAACTCTGGGAATTTCGTTAAACGAGATCAATCCTACATCGACACCTCGACCCGACTGCAGATCTACATACACCTTTGCCGCTGCCTTGGCAAAATCAAGCCGAGTGCCGGCAGTGGCATTTGCCGGATCGACAAAGCTCGACATACTTCCGGATCTGTCCACGACCAGCATTACCTGGTCTGAACCAACAACATTGTCTGTCCAATTAATAAGCGTATTACATGCCGAAGGAGCCGCTTCGACTGGCAATCCAGCAGGAGCAGATAATTGATTGTAATTGGTAACTGCAGTTCCCCAGTCAGAGTCTCCTCCGTGAATTGCACTTTGCTGTGTCTGCTCATATCGCGTAGAGGTACTGTTCCAATTCGCGCCACAGTTGGGATCCATACATCCAGCCCCACACCCGTTATTATTCCCCATAAACAGATCGTGATTACTATCTATGGTCATTTCGCTCATAAGCACCGGCCTGCATGTCTGGCCAGCTGCACAAGAGGCATTATTCATACAGACAGCAGAGCCAACTGTCGCACCGGCAGCGTTAACACAGCGCTGGAAACCAGTCTGTTGCATTATCGAATGATTGCGCTCATTGATAAGACTGGTCGCATCAAACCCTGGGCCAATACCGCAGGCCCCGCCCCAACGAGACTGTTCATCGTACTCATCTCCCAAACCGAGAATATCGTGTCCAAGCTCATGCGCGATAATGTCTCCCCTCACGCCTTCATTGAATAAGGTAATATGCTGCCCACTACGAACGATATTTGAACCATCATAATAGAAATTCACACCACTTCGCCCAGGCTCTGCATAGACCCAGATTTCAGCCTTCGCTTCACGCGCCCCACCACCCGTAAGCCGCGCATTCTGAATTCTCATCTGCGCCCATCAGTGGTATCGCACAAAATGGCACTGGCTCTCTGCACCTGTTCCTTCACCGTAGTAATCTGGGCAGCTGTCGGCGGATAGCGAAAGTTTACTTCAAGATCAATAGTACCGTCAGTATCAACCCTTCCCTCTCCGGCCCATACCTGACGAACAGGAACCAAGGCAATCAAGGATAAAATAATTGTGATTATAATATAACGTTGTTCTTTCATGGTATGTCGCTATGATTTGTAGCCACCTATAACAAAGCTCAATGTACGATCGGGCTGAATCTTGATATTTACTGATCTGAAGCTGCTCTGTTGCAGCAAAAGTCTATGGCATTGGAGCCAGCCGTTATATGAGCTGCGTCATACTATCCCCCTGAATAGATGAAGAATTTTTTGTATGACCGGTTAATGTATTCCCACAATCGCCACCTGAGGGGGCATTCGCGAGCAGCTACCCGACAACAATTTGGTCTTGATCTGTCGACGTAAGAACAAAGGTAAATGGCTAAAATTGCTTTAGATACGAGGCGCGAGCGATATAGTTAAGTGGGATAAAGTAGTCCCAGATAGTTGAAATTAAAAAGAATTCAGTGATTTTGGGTCGCAATCAAGTATCACCGATACCGTGATACCCAAAATAGCTAAATTCAAAGTAGGTTCAGCTATCTGAGCCGCTTTAGGCCTCAAAACTCTTTTTGTGCAGAAAATACTGCTTCAACGACGGCTGAAACATACGGATGGAGTCAGGGGTAATGACCCAGCTGTTCCCGGAGTCAAAAAATTCTCAATAAATACAAAAGATTACAGCAATATTTTTTAAAATATTTGCGCGCACTATTGTAGTTTTTTTAATGTCAGTTCAGCCTATGAAAGCTACAACACACTGAATTCACAGGGTGAATTCGCGATCAGCGAAGAGGGACGAAGTCCCTGGGCCCGAGCGCCGAGCGGGAGAATAGCGAGTAATGACCTAGCTCTGTCGCCGAAAATAAATTTTTAGGCCTAATGAATATTTTATCATCACAGGACCTTGCATAGTACTTTCGGCGAACTAATCATCCCGTGGCCCACACCATTGAACCGCAATACGTGAATAAGCCCAAAGCCTTAATGCAGCGTCACTACCGGACTACTGAAATCTTCAATCTCAACATCTATCTCATCCCCATTCATCCGCAACACCACATTCCCGTCCTTTACCTCGCCCCTACCCAACAACACCCTGGCAATAGGCGTTTCAATATAACGTTGAATGAACCGCTTTAACGGACGCGCACCGTACACTGGATCGTAGGCCGCTCTGGCAATAAACTCGATAACATCACTCCCTGTAGTTAGTTTCAGCCCTCGATCTTTCAACCTGTTTCTGGTCTGGTCAAGCTGTAACGCCACAATGGAATGTATTGCTTGTAAATCGAGCGGCTTGAACAAAACGACCTCATCAATCCGGTTGAGAAATTCCGGCCTGAAATGCGATCGCAACTCACCCATTACCAAGCTTCGTGCTTCGGGATTAATCTCTCCCCGACTATCAATTCCCGATAAGAGATGCGGTGAGCCGATGTTCGAGGTCATAATGATTACCACATTCTTGAAATCTATCACTCGCCCCTGGGAGTCCGTAGCTCGTCCGTCATCAAGAATCTGAAGCAGAAGATTAAAAACTTCCGGATGAGCCTTCTCAATCTCGTCAAAAAGAATTACCGAGTAGGGATGACGTCGAACAGCCTCAGTAAGCTGCCCACCCTCTTCATACCCAACGTACCCAGGAGGGGCCCCAATTAATCTTGAGACCGAAAACTT
Organism: Bdellovibrionota bacterium; assembly: GCA_044238365.1. Taxonomy (GTDB): domain Bacteria; phylum Bdellovibrionota_C; class UBA2361; order UBA2361; family JBIIDM01; genus JBIIDM01. The sequence goes on from JBIIDM010000040.1 coordinate 14,690, forward strand.
CTCCATGTACTCGCTCATATCAATTCGTATCAAGTTATCGCTGCTATCAAAAAGTTCCTCACTTAAAGTTCGTGCAAGCTGTGTCTTTCCAACTCCAGTGGGTCCAAGGAAAAGGAACGAACCGATAGGGCGATTTGGGTCCTTGATACCGGCTCGTGCTCGCAAGACCGCGTCAGCTACCAGCTCAACCGCTTCAGACTGCCCAACAACTTTTTCCTGTAAAATTTTGTCAAGTTTGAGTAATTTAATACGTTCTTCTTCCACAAGTCGATGTACTGGAATGCCGGTCCATCGCCCTACAATCTGGGCAATTTCCTCTGCAGTAACTGCCTCGCGCAACAATCGCTCACCACCATGACCCGAAGTAATGGAGCGCTCTTCGATTTCTAACTCCTTCATCAAGGTGGGGAGTGTCCCATGCTTTAACTCAGCAGCCTTTGACAGATTATAGTCCCTCTCGGCCTGCTCAATCGCCAAGCGAGTCTCCTCGACCCGATGCCTGATCTTCTGCACCCGGCCAATCGCCTCCTTCTCACCATCCCACTGAGCTCGCATGGTAGTAACCTGCTCACGTAACGAAGCAAGCTCCTCCTCAAGCAACTGCAACCGAGCCTTACTTCCGTCATCGTCCTCTTTCAGCAGTGCCGCTTCTTCAATTTCAAGCTGCATAAGCTTTCGGGTAACCTCGTCCAGCTCAGCGGGCATTGAGTCTATCTCTGTCCGAATAGTAGCACACGCTTCATCTACAAGATCAATTGCTTTATCAGGAAGAAACCGCTCTGAGATATACCGGTCAGAGAGCTCGGCAGCCGCAACCAAGGCCCCATCAAGAATTCGAACACCGTGATGAACTTCAAAACGTTCCTTTATGCCTCGAAGAATCGATATGGTGTCATCAATACTCGGCTCAGAGACCATTACCGTTTGAAAGCGCCGCTCGAGCGCTGCGTCCTTCTCAAGGTGCTTCCGATACTCGTCAAGCGTGGTCGCCCCTATGCAGTGCAATTCCCCGCGAGCAAGCATCGGCTTCAACATATTTCCCGCATCTAGAGCGCCATCGGTTTTTCCGGCTCCGACAATTGTATGAAGTTCATCGATAAAGAGAATTAAATTACCTTCTGACTTTTGAACTTCCTCGAGAACAGCTTTTAAGCGCTCCTCAAATTCGCCCCGGTACTTGGCACCAGCAACCAATGCCGACATATCGAGAGAAAATATACTCTTCCCTTTAAGTCCCTCAGGAACATCACCACGAACAATTCGCTGCGCTAACCCCTCTACGATCGCTGTTTTACCAACGCCAGGCTCACCAATGAGAACAGGATTGTTTTTAGTTTTGCGTGACAGAATCCGAATGACCCGGCGAATTTCAGCATCGCGACCAATGACCGGATCAAGCGTTCCATCCCGCGCCGCTACTACCAAGTCCCGCCCGTACTTAGCCAAGGCGTCGTAAGTTCCCTCAGGCGTCTGCGTGGTGACTCTCTGTGCGCCTTTGACCTTTTTTATAGCTCCCAGAAGCTTTTCTCTCGTGACCCCTTGCTTTGCAAAAATCACCGCCGCTCCATCGCCCCCCTGCTCTCCCGCAACGGCAAGCAACAAATGTTCAAGGGAGACAAAGTCATCCTTCATCGCTTGCGCCTCGGCTTTTGCCTGGACGAGTACCTTCTGGAGCGATGGCGAAGGATAACAGGGCTGCGCCGAGCCACCGGTACCCGTAACTTTTGGTAACTTGGCAAGCCCCTTCTTAAACTCTTCTTCGATTAAGTTGGCATCAACCGCCGCAAGGTGCAAAATGCGGTTAACTAAGCCATCTGAGTGAGTAAGTAAACATGATCCAAGGTGAAGCGTCGTTATTTGGGGATTTCCCGCGCCAACAGCTAACTCCTGTGTATTGGCCACTACACGCTGACTTCCATGGGTAAATTTTTCAAAGTCCATATTTTCCTTCCATCAAACGACAACGTTATCGTCTCTATCTGAATTGGAAAGATAAGCATTATAAGTTATTTTTCAAGAGCTATTTAGTTTTGAAGAAAACTTCGACCACAAAATCACCGGCATCGGCAGTGAACCTAATTTGATGCACGGTAAATACCCCCGTGCCGTGAGTAATTGGAACACCAAGACCCTGTATTACCACCGGTGATGACATATCAATACGATGTCCCCGATCGAACAGTTCCTTTTTTACCTGGCCCGAAATCATGTTCGTAAGTTCGCCGACGGCATCTAGAACATCTTCATTAATCTCGGCAAATTCATCCATCAACAACCGGCCCACAATAGCCAGAGCTACGTTTTCAGAAAAACTGATGGCAACATTACCAGTACAATCTTCACCAGTCAGCCCAATAAACCCAGTTACATCGCCCCAACACTTTCTACTGATAGCAGTAACTACTTCCGCAACCACAACCTCCGTGGCGGCCATCATAGAAAGGGTCTGTTTTGTACTGGAAATACAGAAAGGAACAAGTTGCTCAGCATCCATAATAGAGTCCGATAGTTTCTTAGACCGTGAAAACTTAGATTCAGGTAAAAATCCCTGTAGACATCTCGCATCTGAATCCCCAGGAAAGGTATCGCACTCATAATCAAATTACTGAAGGGAAAAAGCTGTATTGAAATTTTAATTTTTTGAGCTAAAGAACCCAGGCGTCTTAAACGAATTACACTTAGTAGGCGAGTAAAGCTCCAAAGGTAAACTACCGGAATAAATTAATCAGAGGTAATCATGGGCGGTCTAGTATCAGCAGATAAGTCAAAGACAGTACTGGTAGTCGATGACTTTAAAACTATGCGGCGTATAGTTCGACAATCGCTCAAACAGCTTGGTTTCGAGTCGATCGAAGAAGCTGAAGATGGTAAAGTAGCCTTACAGATGCTACAAAAGGGCAACTATCAACTGATCATCTCCGATTGGAATATGCCCAACATGATGGGAATAGACCTCCTTAAGGCTGTTCGATCCGACACCAGACTCAAAGGAATCCCGTTTCTTATGCTTACCGCTGAGTCACAGAAAGAGAACGTGCTAGAAGCAGCTCGTGCGGGTGTTTCAAATTACATAGTAAAGCCGTTTACTCAAGACCAGTTGGAGGAGAAACTTGACCAGATATATCAGAAGTACGGGCCAAAGTAAGTAGCAGCACGGCGAGACACTCTCTCGCCCAGATAGGACCTTTTTAACCTTTTGGCGGACCTATTCAAGACACTCCGTTATTCACTACTAGCAGCTTTAGGTTTTATCGTGAAGGAATGAATCACCTTCCTTCACTCTTTCGTAGCCAAAAGCATTAGTGACAATGGAACAAGGGATAGCAGAAGAGTTATTAGCTCACTGTTCCAAATCCCCTCAGTTAACACCCAGGGGCACCGGTCCACCAAACACCACCTTGTTCCCTTCTCGTACGCCTAATCGTTTCGCAGAACCAGCCCGAAGCTCAATAGTATACAAACTCGGCTTCTTTACCGTTTGTTGTTCCTCTGAAAAAGGCGGTGCATCAGTCACCACTCCAACAACCTCATTGGCGGCATTAAGAAAAATCATATCGAGCGATAACGGCGTGTTCTTCATCCAAAATGGGTGTTCCTGTTCCTTTGGAAAAACAAAAAGCATCCCCTCATCCTCAGCTAAACCCGTCTGGTACATTAAGCCCCGTTCGCGTTCTCTGGGAGTATTAACAATCGTTAGATAGACGGGCGTGGTCAGTTGCGCGCCTTCGAAAGTGGCCCTTAAAAGTGATGAAGAGCGCACCTTCCCCTGGAGAAAAACAGCCCCGGCTACAATGCCTACCATCAGCAAACACAAGATAAAGAATGCGCGTTTTTGATTCTCATATTTTGCCTTGGTATTCATAGAACAGCGATTCCTGATGATAGAGTTAAGTTTCCTGACCGTTTCTCAAAAATTCACAAACTGCTTATTACCAGACCGGCTGCCGAAAAAAAAATTACCGTAGCCAAATGTTGCTGAGAAATAGGCTCTTCAGACTTAGGAGCTGTCCAGAAATAAACTGTGGATTTAACGCTCAGATTTACCCTACCTTTGAACGTTCTTCACTCGAAAATGCTCGGAATACTCCAGTATACCTTCGCATTTTCTCGCTCAGAACGTCCAAATTTAGGGCAAATCTGAGCGTTAAATGCACAGTTTATTTCTGGACAGCTCCTTACTAACATATAACGCCCCCCTGTCACTTCGCGAGCAAAGCCGTCAACTTTGGCACCGCTTCATAAAGATCCATAACCAATCCATAATCTGCAATCTCAAATATTGGAGCATCCGCATCCTTATTAATGGCCACTATAACCTTGGAGCCTTTCATACCGGCCGCATGCTGAATAGCTCCCGAAATGCCCACTGCAATGTAGAGCTTGGGTGCGACCACCTTTCCGGTCTGCCCGACCTGCCAATCATTAGGCGCATAACCAGCATCTACTGCGGCCCTCGACGCACCAACGGCAGCACCTAAGGTATCCGCCAGTGGAAAAATTACCTTTTCGAAGTTTTCAGCCGACTGCAACGCCCTGCCGCCACTTACCACTATTTCAGCATCCCCAAGTTCAGGTCGCCCGGCAACACGCTCGCTTTGCTTTACGACAGTGCCCTTATACGTTGGATACGACTCAATGGCCAGCTCCTTCACCGTGGTTAACCCGCCAACAGGTTCAGCTGGCGAAAAACTCGACGCTCTTACTGTCACGACTTTCGACGATGAAGTGATGGAGAGCGTTGCGAGAATATCCCCGGCATACATAGGCCGAACCAGCGTGCCGTCAGAACGAACTTCGGTAATATCAGAGGCCTGTCCTGCTTCAAGAGCAACAGCGATTCGAGGCGCAATATCTTTACCATGTGATGTCGCAGGACAGACAAATACCACATCCGTCGGTTGCAAACACTTGAGCATTATCTTGATGGCGTGAACTACCGAAACTACCTCAAGCGCTGTAACCTGAGAATCATCAACCGTATAGACTTCCTTTAGCCCATAGCCCTGAATACTCTCAGCTCGCTCCCGTGCCCGGGGCCCCACACAGAAACCAATAAATTCGGTGACACCAATCGCAGCACCATATTGACGTGCGGCGGCCAGCGCACAAAGTGTTGCCTTTGAAACAACTTCACCACTTGCGGTTCCCTGCAGGTATACAATCCCAATACTCATCCTGTCCCTCATTTGCTAAGCGATAACTTATTCCGTCACGATTGAAGCGCTGGGCTCCACGAACGTTGAAAGTAATGAGGCTGAAAGTGCTTTGCACACAACCCCTTACATGAACTTACAAAACCCTGGCTTCATCCCGGAGCACGGTCAGTAACTCCTCGACACTTCCGACCTTACGCCCCGCCTTACGTCCAGCAGGTGGATCCATCTTTACCACCACCACTTGCGATTCAAGTGTAACTCCCAAATCTGCCAGTTCAATAATATCAAGGGGTTTTTTCTTTGCTTTCATTATATTCGGGAGCGCCGCGTAACGAGGCTCATTCAATCGGAGATCGGTGGAAATAACGCCGGGCAGCGGAATGGTCACCTGCTCAATACCGCCGTCTACTTCGCGGTCCACTCGCGCAACGTTACCCTCAATGACTACCTTTGACGCAAAACAGGCTTGTGGCAATTCCAGAATCTCACAAACCATCTGGGCCGTCTGGTTTCGATCTGAATCGATCGCCTGCTTACCCATTAGTAATAGGGTATAGTCTCCCTTCTTGAAGCAAGCCGAGATGACCCGCGCTGCACCGAACGAATCAACATCGCCTGAGTTCCGAACCAGAACTGCGTCATCTGCGCCCATTGCAAGGCAGTATCGCAACTGCTGCTGTGTGTCGTCGGGTCCAATCGATATGACCGTTACTTGAGTAGCAATACCAGCCTCCCGCAACCGCACAGCCTCCTCGACCGCTATTTCATCAAACGGATTCACTATCCATTTGATCGAATCCGTCACTATTCCCTTTCCGTCAGGAGCAATTTTTACTTTTGCCTGGTAATCAGGAACTCGTTTAACCGCCACCAGAATCTTCATTCTCACCTCTTTAAGGTTTACTCTTTAGACATCTCAATTAATTACAGAGGGTACCTGCAACCCCCAACAAGTGCAATATACTTACTTATAGCTGGAACCCTTGCATCGAGTAGGACCCCGCTCGCACGGGGGACCTCTCACACCACGTAGCGTACTTTGCGTACTACGCGGTTCCATAATGAGTTTTACCAGTCAAACCATGGAGGCGAGCGAGAAGAGTCCAAGCT
>JBIIDM010000251.1:0-3523 GCA_044238365.1 Bdellovibrionota bacterium
TGCGGGTGACCACAACGGTGTTCGGGCCTCTGTTTTGGGTATAAAATAATGGCTGTAAAAGTTGCAGGGGCGACTTTTGTCTCCGTGATTGCAATTGTAGCCTATAATGTGTCGCGCACATTCAAAATGAACAGAAACATGACTGCCAGTGGTCACCTTGACCTTGATAAGAGATAGTTCATCGAAATCCAAACATCGCTAACTCTGTGAAAAAAATCGAAATAGACGAGTTATAGACATTTGTCGGAAATAAAAAGAACATCAGTACTCTGTACTCCGGTATTCTCAAGGACGGTGTGCTATCCTAGGCTTCACGGAGATCGTAGATTTTGCTGATCGGATGTGAGTTTCAATTATCGTGATTCTTGGCGAACTGTTTTTTGCATTTTTAAGATTGAAAAAAAATCTGCTCATGCAAATCGGGGACGCTTACCTTAGGAAATGTGATTGTCAGACATGCGTGTGCGATCCAACCGATAACGGATGTAACGACGTAGCTTAAGTATAACGACTACTAATTAGCTGGAGGCTATACGGCAGGGGGGTAAATACGTATTTGTAGGAAAAACATATCCCTTCATTCGATTCCTAAATCTTTGTGACGCCACTTTGTAGCAGTCTGCAATGGTTAGGTAAATTTTTAGCACCTTTTGCCGACTTTGGTGACAGAGGGATAGCACTAAGGGGTTGTACGACTCCCGCGTTGAGGTTTTTTGTGGATCGAGGTTTTACGCCTGCCTTTTGCAAACGGAGACTTTTTTCGCCGAGAAAACCAAGACCCTTTGAACGCCTTTCAACGAGGAGCTTTTCTCGTTTTTCTCCAACGAACTCTTCGATTCTCCCGATGTATAGGCAATCGGTCAGATCTTCCAGGCCGGGAAGTCTACTAATCTTGAGAGTATGATTTGTATAGTAGCGCTCCTTGTCGACGTTTGGGTTCTTTCTTTTGGCATTTTCATAGTTCGTACGGTTAAACCATCGTAAGCACTCTCTGAGACCCATCCCCACGGTCTATCCCAAGCATGATTCAGTTGTGTTATATTCGGGAAAACACCAAGGGTTTTTAGTTTAATGAACGGGAATAGCCTGAACGTCTATGACATCTTGGATTCTGGGATGTTTGTTGGCCGAGCAACGTTCTTTTGGAGTATTCAGTGAATTTTCCCAGTAAAGATGGGTATTTTTGCAGTATCTTTGAATGGCATCCTGCATAAAGAGGACTTTCCACCGTCGTGGAATGAGGTCATTGGCATTTGTATGTTCGCCGACCCTTCGGAAGATATCAGTAAGGTATAGCCAGGGGTCAATGTCGATATTGAGGCATGAGATCACCAGGGAATAGTAACCAGCTAGAGCAATTCCGCCCTGTTTTGAACTGACCTGGAGAAAAGCTTTTCTCCCACGAGCGATTATGCGAAAGACATTCTCGAGATAGTTGGCATGGAAAGGCATCCGGCCATCTTTTAGAAAGTAGGTGAGTCCCGCCCAATTACGGATGATATATTTTGCGGCGATGCTCAATGATGTCTTTGGCGACACCCTTATGAGAGCATCTTGGCACCACTCATAAAGCCTCATGCATAGCGGCGCAGATCTTTTCTGACGGATTCTTTGCTTCTCTGGCGGAGGAAATCCGGCGATCCGTCGTTCTATTCGGAATAATTTCCGATACAATGTTAGTGCTTCCTTGACTTGTTCACGGTAGCTGAATCGAGCCTCCCAAACTTTTCGGCGAGCATGGTTGCCGCATTTTGCCTGCTCCACTTTCTGGTTCTTTGCAAGAGCACCAAAGCCAGCTGCGGCATCTGAGCAAAACGGGTTACTAACGGCATTATAGTGTTTGAAGAAGTCTTCGTTCTTCATAGACTCTCCGTAGGAAAGATACACCTCTCGCCTAGTTCCAATGCTGTCAAATAAGCTGGCTCTCTTATATTTACCGTTAATGGATTCATCTGTTCGAACTCGCCCCAGGATATGGGTAAGGTCAAGGATAGTGACATCACTAAACACCGAATTCTTGAGCACTTTCACCACAGGCTCAATGAGTTCAAACCCTCCCATGTAGGCCCAGTGCATCATAGACTCTGATAGCTCGACGTTCTGTAAGGCTAAAATCGCTCAATTTGTCGGTAAAGAGGGAGCCCCCAGGCAATCTTTTCAGTGACTATATGAGCGACCAAAGACTCGTGAAAGATTGATCTTTCAAAGGGTTTATCCAGCTCTTGCATTTTGGCTATTGACTCACAATGAGTACAGGAACGCACTGGTCGATGGGTTTCGAGTATATAAAACGGGACTCCACTATACGCAATTTCTTGATTCACCTCCCAGCGGACAGTATGCTCGGCAGGACTCTGGCAGCATTGGCAAATACAATCGTCGTTTAGGTATTTCACTACCACTGGCAGATGGGGAGGGATTTTATCTCGGCGTGGTTTCTTGCTTCCCGGCTTTTTCTTGGTTTTTTTCGCAGGACCACTCACATCGCCGGTGGTGGTGGCTTCGTTCTCGCTATTGTCATCGCTTGGCTTCGAATCTTCTGTAGGTGTAGCGTCGGAAGTATATTTTATGTCGAAATAAGTGAATAGTGGGCAATCTGACAAGTCAGAGTTATATTTCAAACTCTGAAGTTCTTCTTCCAAATGAACTGTTGAGTAGCCTTTTGATTATATATTACTTTCGAAGGAGGTCCTCGGTCAGAGTTTTATTTTCTTCTGTTAATTGTTCACTCTTTTGCTGTTGAGCAATTAGTTCTAAAGATTGGCTAGCAAATTGCTCGGTTTATTAGGCTAATTTCTCGGACTTACATAGCGTTGAGATCCCTAAGCCTCTTCACCTCTTTCTGTAAGGTGAAGAGCTCATTCATTAACTTGCGCGAGGTAAATGGATTAGTTAGCATTCGCGTAGCATATTACACGTTTATATAATTTACAATAGCTTACGCTATGTTTTATGATTTTTTCGCGAGTTTATACTCTCGAGTATCACTGGAAGCTCGGCAAGTGTAGCTTCAGCTGGACCATCTCCACCTGTCCTTACCGAAGAATACGTCCCATTATCTAGCCTACGCATTAAAATGGAAAAACTAGAGTAGGTGGTAGTACGCTCGTACCAGATTATCTTTATCATATCTCTCCGTTTATTGAAAAATACGTATAGAGCACTCTCATACACATCTCTTTTAAATTGGTTATGAACAATCGCTGTTAAACCCTCATAACTCTTTTGCATGTCGGTGGTAATGGTTGCTATGAATACCTTGATATTATCGGTAACCAGCATATAACTATACCCCCTCAATAACGATCAAGATCTCTCTGACTGTTGCCTGATCTACCGCGCCTCTGGCAATAAGCGATCTGCCGTTCGGACACCGAACCTCATACTCAGCTACTGGTACTTGGTGCAGCGAGCGTATCTCCAAGGGGAGAAAGTCTATCTTTGAGGTTGAAGACTCACTACAAACAGTGGCTTTGCTCTCCTTATCCCTTCTTCGGTCAGCCAACTTATTTTTGAATGTCCC
>JBIIDM010000072.1:0-15237 GCA_044238365.1 Bdellovibrionota bacterium
ATGAAGAACAGCGAAATTGTCCGGCTATTGAGGGCACGACCGCTCTTTCGCCGTTTCTAAGGTGGGGGCAAATTGCCCCGCACCGTATGTGGTGGGAGCTTGAGCGAGCAACAAAAACAAAGCCCGAACAGGTCGAGCCACTGCTACGACAACTGGGTTGGCGGGATTTTGCACATTCCTTGCTCTTTCACTTTTCACACTCCGTAACGGAGCCGCTTAATAAGTCCTTTGAAGAGTTTGCTTGGCGCGAGGTAGGGGAAGAACAGGAGGCGGCAGATCACTTAAGGGCCTGGCAGCGGGGTCTTACGGGCTATCCGATAGTTGATGCGGGGATGCGCCAATTGTGGGCCACTGGGTGGATGCACAATCGAGTCCGGATGATAGTGGGGTCACTATTGGTGAAACATCTTTTAATTCACTGGCGTCACGGCTTTGAATGGTTTTGGGATACACTGGTTGATGCCGATCTAGCTAATAATACCATGGGGTGGCAGTGGATAGCAGGGAGTGGCGCCGACGCTGCGCCGTATTTTCGGATATTTAACCCGATGACTCAGGGTGAGAAATTTGATCCGCAGGGTGAGTATGTACGGAGGTGGGTGCCGGAATTAAGTGAGGTACCTGTAAAGTATATTCATCGTCCGTGGGAGGCACCTGAGTTCGTGTTGCGGAGCGCCGGAGTGACGTTGGGAAAGGAGTACCCGTGGCCGATAGTGTCTCATGAGGAGGGACGGAAAAGGGCGTTGCGGACGTATCAGATGTTGCGGGGGTGACGGCTTGCCCCGCATATGATCTACCGCCCATCAAGGGTCGTTTTAACTATTCGCCTCGTCGATCAAATTTTTATGGATACTACCGTTCCATCCTGGCTGCTTTTCTATGTTAGCTATAGCTTCATTAATCTTTTGATTAGTCTCTGCAGAAAAATATTGTCTCACCCCGTCACGCCCTCTCTCTGTATTTAGGAAGGCAGCAACCAATCTTTCGTCTTCATATTCTAAACCACTCGTCGGTTCAATAAGCCCTTCAAAATTTTTCTTATCTAAGTCTGGGAGGTTAAAATAGTCTATTTCAGACCGTGTGAACGTCTGGACACTAAGGTCATCAGGAACCGCATCAGCACCATTTCTTATCTGCCTTTTATCTGTTTGTATTCCCATTGCTTTTCTTCTCGCTTAATACCGTCTAACCTGATTAGCCGACTAAATCCACACTCTTGATCTTCTGGTCTTTTCAATCTAAGTCCTACACCGGTCTTCTTTCGTCGACCAGTTCTCCCTTTAGCCGTTCAAAAAAAACTCTACACCTTACGATTTCTCCACCGCGGGCTTCGTTATCTCTCTTCGGGGCAGCATACTTTCCGCTGTCTCTCTAGCGCACCCTTATAGTTCAAAGTTTCGGCTTAAACTACGCCCATCATAACTGATATTACGCTTGGCAGGGGCAATGTCGCATTATTTTGGTAAATATTTTTGAATTTTTGATAGCTTTGCTCAAGGTGCCCTGATAACAACCTGGATTCACGCACTAAATTAATAGCCTTAAACTCCAGCCTGCTACTATCATACCGTTGATGAACCCAATAACGGTATGTAATACTAAAATTCCAAAATTAACCGTTTGAAAGGATTCAGATTTATGACAGATTCAGGGCGGAATGGCAATGTGCTGGTTGGTCCGGAGTCCCTAGAGGACCTACGATATATGTCCGGTTTTGGGAACGATTTTGAGACCGAGAGCCTTCCGGGAGCGTTGCCTCAGGGGCAAAATTCACCTCAGAGATGCCCCTATGGGCTTTACGCAGAGCAGTTGTCCGGGTCTGCCTTTACGGCGCCGCGAGGTAAAAACGAGCGGTCTTGGTTGTACCGCATCAGGCCCGGGGTGAAGCACAATGGAAAGTATAGCAGGGTTGTTCTGCCCTACTGGAAGAGCGCGCCTAATTTCTCGCCTGAAACGTTTCTTTTTGGCCAGCTTCGCTGGGATCCGCCGCCGTATCCAAGCGAGCCAACAACGTTTATCGAGGGCATTCGCACGGTGACTACGGCTGGCGACGTGCATACCCAGGTTGGGATGGCTGCGCACTACTATCTCTTCAATAAGGCGATGGTTGATGAATATTTTTTTAATGCCGATGGAGAGTTTCTAATAGTCCCACAGGAAGGCGCGTTGCGGATCGCCACTGAACTGGGCGTGTTGGACGTAAGGCCTCTTGAGATCTGCATTATCCCTCGAGGCACGATTTTTAAGGTACTGTTTGCTGATCATTCAACAACACAGGCCAGGGGATATATCTGTGAGAACTATGGGGCTCGTTTCACTTTACCCGAGCGGGGCCCAATTGGGGCAAACTGCCTAGCGAATCCGCGAGATTTTAAAGCGCCCGTTGCGTGGTATGAGGACAAGGAGACGCCCTGTACGCTCATGGTAAAATGGTGCGGAACCTTCCATAAAACAACGATCGGATATTCTCCGCTTGATGTGGTCGCCTGGCATGGGAACTTTGTACCGTACAAATATGATCTGATGACGTACTCACCCGTGGGCGCGATCCATTTTGATCATCCAGACCCGTCAATATTTACCGTTCTTACCGCCCCTACAGGCGAGGCCGGAACGGCGAATATAGACTTTGTAATCTTTCCGCCTCGCTGGCTCGTAGCGGAGCATACGTTTAGGCCGCCGTGGTATCACCGAAACATAATGTCTGAATTTATGGGATTGATTTGTGGTCACTATGATGCCAAGGAGGAGGGATTTCACCCAGGCGGGATGAGTCTCCATAACATGATGATGCCTCATGGACCCGATACAACGGGATTCGAAAAGGCGTCTGCGGCGGAGTTGGGGCCCCAGAAATTAGATCATACCATGGCCTTCATGTTTGAAACTCGCTATCCCCAGCATGTCACCGACTACGGCGCTACTTTAGAGTCCCGTCAGGAGGAGTATCAGTCATGTTGGAGCGGATTGGAGCGGAAGTTTAATGGTGTTAGGTAACGATTTTGTAAATAGATGCTTTTTTTTAGCTGGTGTGTCTATTAATACGGGTAAAAGCGCGCTGGGTATGCTATCTTAGAGGAGTGCGGCGCTGCTCTAAAATTAATTGCACTATTTATCATGCCTGACATCTTACTTTATTCGCAGGATCTTCAATACGCTGAGAGTATTCGACAGAGTGCACAAGCGGTTATTAAAGAACATAACATCCGAGTAAAGGATGTCGTGTCTCACGATCTCGTAAGTAAATGGGTAGAAGCCCGTACGTTTGACGGCTTTTTGGTTGATGCTGCCATGCCATTGAGTCTTGCAAGGCAAGCGTACGAATTGATTATTGAGTCGAACCCGCTCGCCGTATGTGTCGCGTATTCAAAGGACCCTACTTCAGTAGAGCGGGCGGCTCAGTTGCATGACATTGGTCTTGAGGTGATTCAGAACGAGCTAGAACTTTTTAACTATTTGAAGGTGTTTGAAAATAGTTCACAGCGAATCATTTTACCAATATTGGTGGTCGAAGATCTGTCATCGCCAAGAGAAATAGTAGAAATGTACCTTGAGCATATGGGATATGCTGTAAAGAGTGTTGATTCGGGTGCAGCAGCGCTTGAGTTTCTCCGCGGGGCTCCTGAAGGGTTTTTTTGTGTGATTACTGACATTAAAATGCCTGAGATGAATGGCGTAGAACTTATCCGACAGATTCGCGCCGAAGAACTAATACAGAATATCCCAATCATAGTTCTGAGTGCATACGGAACAGGGCAGTCGCTGGTTGACTGTTTAGACGCGGGTGTCAGCGGTTTTTTGGCGAAGCCTCCGAGACGTGAGGATATTGTTAGAGAGTTGGGACGCGCGCGCCGAGTGGCACTGGGCATTGAGTCCGTACGGCTCGTCGAGAGTGCGCGAATTGACCAGGTCAGGGAATCTTTGGCTAAAAAGGGGGTGCTTACATAGCGCTAGCTCGAGAAGAATCCAGCATAGCCGCGCTCGCTTTTAAAGGATAAATCCAATGAAGACAGGGAACGACACGATCACGATTCTTCTTACGGGTGCGACTGGGTATATCGGAGGAAGGCTTCTACCCCGACTACTCAAAGAGCAGCGCTATCGGGTGCGTTGCTTGGCACGTAACCCCAATTTTGTGCGGGGTAAAACTGGTGAGGTCGAAATTGTGAAGGGAGACGTCCTGGCGCCCGACACTTTAAAGGAGGCACTAAGGGGAGTTGATACGGCGATATATCTTGTTCATTCTATGGGAGGGACGGGAGATTTCGAGCAGCTGGACCATAAAGGTGCCATAAATTTTGCTGATGCGGCCAGGGATGCTGGTGTAAGGAAAATACTATACCTTGGTGGGCTTGCTGCCCGGTCCGGTACCTCAATGCATCTTCGTAGTCGAGAAGACGTGGGGGAGATCCTTCGAGCAAGTGGCGTTCCCTGTATCGAATTTCGCGCCTCGGTTATTATCGGCACGGGAAGTTTGTCATACGAAATCATGCGGTCCCTTTGTGAGCGTCTTCCGATTATGACGCCGCCCCAGTGGGTTCTGTCACTTTGTCAGCCTATCTCGATTGATGATGTCCTAAAATATCTCTTGGTGGCCATCGATAGAGAGTTGAGCACTTCGACAATCTATGAAATAGGTGGCGTTGATACTGTAAACTACAGAAGTCTTATTCTTGAGTATGCCCACCAGAGAGGGTTGAAGAGATTTGTTTTCCCAGTTCCTTTACTTACGCCTTACCTTTCGGCGTTATGGCTGGGGCTGATCACCCCTGTGTACGCAAGAATCGGACGTAAATTAATTGAGAGCCTTACGGTAGATACTGTCATTAGTGATGATTCCGCAGCTAGGGATTTTGACATTTGTCCTGTTGGCTATCGTGAGGCAATTGCCCAAGCACTTGAAAATGAGAAACAAGACTTTATTGAGTCGCGGTGGTTTGATGCACTTTCCTCTCGGGGCGCAGAGATCGTTCCTCCGTCGAGCCCGGCATATGCACGAAAAACGATGAAATTAAAACACGGGACTAAGGCCTCCAGGCGAGGGGCTTACGACACAGTCTCCGCCTTAGGGGGCGAGGTTGGCTGGCTTTATCTGAATCCTCTTTGGTGTGTGAGAGGCTGGATTGACCTTTTTCTCGGAGGGGTGGGTATGCAGAGGGGGCGTTCGCGCTCCCAGGGGCTCGAAATCGGGGATGTTGTGGATTGCTGGAGGGTGGAGTACTTGGAGCCGGATTCCATAATTCGACTGGTTTCCGAGATGCGGATGCCTGGTCGGGGCTGGTTGCAGTTTGAATTCACTGAAGCCCGCGGGGGAAGTGTGATCACTCAAACGGCGCTGTTTGAACCATATGGAACCCTTGGCTTGGTTTATTGGTATATGCTTTTTGTCCCTCATTGGGTACTCTTCCGTGGGATGATCGGGGCAGTGGCGCGGCGAGCAGAAATTCTTGAAGTGCGCTTCAGAGCTGAAGGGGTCCTAGTCAGGCCGGAGAACTCGCACAATACGTAGTAATTTCCGCTCGGCGCTCTATCAGGCCCAGGGACTTTGTCCCTTTTCGCTGATTGCGAATTAACCTTGTAACCTGAGTTCGACGTAAGAACTACGGTAAAAGGCTGAAATTACTTCATTCACTTCGTTGCGAATGATATAAAATGCTCGACGTAGCAAGCTTCACAGCCTGCGCTTTTAGATCATTCGCAACGAAGAGAATTTCGTCGGTTATAGCCATCGTCAAAAATAATGCGGTTTTGAGTCGCATCTCGGCGATGGCTATGTGTTTGTTTTGACTCGCCTCCGCGAGTCGTTATAGTAATCTTTAATACTTTATTATTTTTGAAGATTACTATAGTAGGTGAGAAGTCTTATAGTGAAAGGTCCGAGAAAAGCAATGGAAGATTCGGTGAAAAGTCGTGGAAAGTTCGGAGAAGCGTTGGTGTTGGCCTCTGTCCTTCTCGGGTTACTATTTGCAGTGATGTCGCTTTATACCCATGAATATGTTCGGCAGGTACCCCAGTCGTTGGGTGGTGGGGTTATGCCGTGTGATATATCAGCGACGGTGAGTTGCTCGCGGGTCGAGTTGAGTACTTATTCTTCACTGATTGGTGTACCGATCGCGTCATTCGGGATTATGTTTTTCGGAATGGTATTGTTTCTCTATTTTGTCCTTCCAGGGTCATCGTGGGTGGCCGTCGCGTTTGTTGGAGGTATCGCGGCAGTCGCCGCATCCGCGGTTCTTCTGTTCATTTCGAAATTTCTCATTGGTAGTCTGTGTCTTCTCTGCATTGGTTCGTATACGGCTTCTTTTTTGCTGTTGATAACGAGTTACGCCTGTCGGAAGTCGGCTGGCTGTGTCGCCATGATCAAGGAATTCGTTGTTTTGGTTCGTTCAAGTTTCACTCCACTTACATTTCCGAGCTTCTGCGGAGTGATAATTCTTGCGCTTCTTTTACTTGGAGGGTCGCAAGCTTTTATGGGGACATTGGTTCGGGAAATGACTCTTCAGTCGCGCCAGGTACTCTTGGATACGCTTGAGGAAAGTTCGGTGCTCGACTCGCTTCGGGCCGCAGGAACCCGGGAGTTGGACCTTACACTTGCCGCTGATTCTCCTGACAAGGACTTTGCCTTGGGCACACCAGGGGCACCAGTTCAAATTGTAGAATTCGGAGATTTCCAGTGCCCATCATGCCAGAATAGTTATCGCTCTCTAAAATCATTGGTGAGGAAATTTGCTCCACACATTCAGTTTGTGTATCGCAATTTTCCGCTTGATCCAACCTGCAATAATTCGATTCAAAGAAAAATGCACCCTTATGCCTGTCATGCTGCGGAGTTGGCACGGTGTGGTGGTGAGCAGAATAAGTTTTTTGATGTAGCAGATATCTTTACCTCAGGTACTTTTTTCCCAGAAGGCCAGAGGGTTGATATTGTCGAGAAGCTTACGTCTTCGGTGCCTGGTAGCCTATTGGATAAGGAAAAACTGCTCGCCTGTGATGCCTCCGAAAGGCAGGCTCAGCGAATAGCTGAGGACGTTACCTTGGGAATTGGATTGGGAATCAACTCAACCCCTACCATTTTTATTAATGGGTATCAGGTAGCAGAACCGAACGACGAAACTATTCGGGCGATTGTCGTTAAGCTGCTCGCGGAAAAGGGGGTTAATCGTTAATTCCAATGGGTGCAGAAACCAGTAAACGATTGTTTATCACTGTGGTGACATTTAATCATCAAGACTTTATTCCGGAGTGTCTCAAGGCACTTGAGCCATTGCGTGAGATTCTTGAACTTGCGGTGATTGATAATGCCTCGTCTGATGAAACCGTGGAGCGGGCAACACCGTACCTAGAGGGGCTCGGTAGTTTGATCCAACTTAAAGCTAATCTTGGCTTTTGTGGTGCCAACAATTTGGCCTTGGCGCGGTTTCTGGACGGAAACTGCCCCTGGGTACTTTTATTGAATCCCGATCTTATCATTGATGCAGCGGGCGTAATCGCACTGCTGGATGAAGCCGAAAAGAAGTTTTCGGAAGATTCTCGTAATGGGGCCTTTACTGGTAAAGTTTTACGGGTAAATACTGAGGGCGTGGCTGATCCAGTTATTGACACTGTCGGTATCACCTTTACCTCGACCTTGCGGCACTTTGATCGTGGTGCTGAACTGCGTAATACTCGAGCTACTTTTTCTTCCTCTGAAAAGGTTGAAGGAATCAGCGGTGCGTTTCTGCTTATGCATCGGGAGTTTGTTAAAGCTCTGCTTGTTCCGCCGTTGTCTTATGAAGCAGATGTCGACCAGATCTATCCTTCTTTGGGGGAGCACAGAACAAGCCGGGTAAATTTTTTCGATGAGGCCTTTTTTGCCTACCGTGAAGATGCCGAACTAAGCCTTCGAGCCAGGGCTTTGGGACAGGTGATGTGGTACCTGCCTCACGTAGTTGGCTTCCACCATCGCCGAGTCACACCATCAAAGCGGGGCGTATTGCCAGCGATAATCAATAGGCTTAGCACCCGCAATCGTTTTCTGCTTCAATTGCTTCATTTTTCACCGATTAGGCAGCCTCGTGCGATCTTGTCGGGTTTCATAGTAAGGAATCTGGTCGTCGTATTTGGAGTGTTGCTTCACGAACGCACCTCATTGGGGGCTTTTAGAGACTTGAAGCTTTTATGGCGCCGGGGTTACCAACGTCGTCAATACTTTAATCAGCAGCGGGGTATGAGAACAACGAGAGAAGAGTTTAAAGGAAAGGTTGCGATGGTGACCGGGGCCTCGTCCGGAATTGGATTGGTATTCGCCGAGCAATTCCACGAGCGGGGAGCGACCGTGGTGCTTGTCGCGCGTCGCCTTAAGCGCCTGGAGGAGATTTCCAGAAGGTTTAACGGTGTCCGACCAAATTCAGCCGTGGTGCTGCAGGCTGACCTTGGAGACGCCGCCGACCTTGAGCGGGTGCGCTCATATATCTCGGAAGCTCGCATTGATATTCTGGTAAATAATGCCGGTAGGGGTTCATTCGGCAGGTTTGAGACGTTGCCCTTGGAAGAAGAGCTGAATTTAATTAGGCTGAATATTCAGGCCCCAGTAGTCCTCAGTCACGAGGTACTGTTGCAGATGAAAGCTCGGCGTGAAGGAATAATAATTATGCTTTCATCAGTCGCAGGAATTCAGCCGTTACCGTTTATGGCTACATACGGGGCGACAAAGGCCTTTGATGTCAGTTTTGGGATGGCGCTAGCAGAAGAGGTTAGGCCTTTTGGTATTCAGGTATTAAGCGTGTTGCCTGGTCCTGTTGCGACGGAGTTTGGCGGGGTTGCAAGAGTGCCCGGGGAATTCACTGATATTGGGAGAGATGAGCCAGAGGCTGTTGTTCGTGAGAGTTTGAATGCATTAAGGCAGGGTCGACATTGGATTGTCCCGTGTTTGCAAGCTAAGGCCTTATCCTGGCCGTCGCGGATTCTTCCGTTGCGTTTGACGACGTATCTTACCGGACGTTCGTTGCGGGGAGCGTTACGGGTGAAGGAGGAGGGAGGAGTGTGATGGAAATGTGGGGTAAAAAGGGAGCAGAATTGGTATACCTTCTCAAGACGGTTGCTGGGACAACCTTTTACAGCTTTATAGACATACCGTGAAAAAGCGCGAACTTCAAAACTTAGGCCTCGATTCACGTCAATACCGGGATGTCGCCCAACAGTGCATAAAGGCTGCCACTTCTCTGGTGGTGTTCGGGGAAAGGAGATCAGGACAACAGTTACAGCTGTCTGTCAACGTCCTGAGGAGTATCTTAACGATCAATTCTTTAGTTCCTTGGCAACGACTCTACTCGCTGCTGCAAACCCGGAACCGAAGTCTCGTTTGCCCGTAGGGGACATTCCTATACATTCGTGGATTCATGATAACGCAGAGTCAGAGGCGTTTGATCAGTTACGGGATGCTTGTCGACTGCCAATAGCGGTAGCCGGCGCGCTTATGCCAGATGCGCGCACGTTGGTTACGGGCTACCGATAGGCGGGGTTTTTGCGGCCGACAATGCGGTTATACCGTATGGGGTTGGTGTTGATATCGGGTGTCGAGTGAAAGTATCTGTAACTGACCTGCCCTTGGTTAAGTTTGGCCAGAATCTGGTGCTTTTTAGTCGCGCACTGGAGAATCAGACTCGATTTGGAATGGGCGCACGGTGGCAGTCGCGATTGGACCATGCCGTGCTTGATGAAAACTGGAAGGCGACTCGCGTTGCTGGCAACCTTAAAAGATACTGCATGGGGGCAGCTTGGAACCAGTGGTTCGGGTAACCATTTTGTTGAATTTGGCGAATTTACAGTACCAGAAGGTACAAGTAAGCTAGAGCAGTACGGTCTAGTGCCCGGAACTACCTATATCGCGCTCGTCTCTCACAGTGGTTCGCGGGGTACCGGTGCCCGAATAGCCATGCATTATTCATCTCTGGCGTCCTCGCTTCATCCTGAATTGCCCCCGGCTTTAAAAAAACTAGCGTGGCTTGACTTAGGTAGTGCAGAAGGTCAGGAATATTGGTATTCAATGGACTTAATGGGTAAATACGCATCAGCAAATCATGAGCTGATTCATCGTGGTGTCCTTAGGGCTGTTGGTGCTCGTGCCTTGGCATCTTTTGAGAATCACCATAATTTTGCCTGGCGGGAGACTCATGCGGGTCGGTCTTTAATTGTCCACCGTAAGGGGGCTACCCCGGCGGGACTGGGTGAAATCGGTTATATTCCGGGAACAATGGCTGACCCTGGCTTTCTTGTAGAAGGAACCGGAAATGAAGCGTCGCTGCGGTCTTGTTCTCACGGCGCCGGTCGCGCACTTTCACGGAAGAAGGCCCTTCAAACCACGACACGGAATGCGCTTAATACACTCCTTAAGGAACGCAAAGTGACGACACTATCATGCGGACTGGATGAGTCTCCTCATGCATATAAAGATATTAAGGCGGTGATGGGCGCGCAGTCTCTGACTTGGTACAGGTATTAGCAACCTTTACGCCCCGGGTGGTCAAGATGGCGCCGCCGCCGCCCCGGGCGAGAAGCCCGAGGATTAATAAGAGTCCGGGAGGTTGGCAGAAAGTTCTCGCTCTTACTTTCGCCGATTCTTTTTTCGAGCCTGCCGTTGGGTCGACCGCACCTTTTTCTTGTTTTTTGCTCGCTGATTTTTCGGCAAAACATGTTTTTGGGGTGTGGAAGCAGAGCTAGTATGATGGTGATGATGGCCGTGGTGATGGTGGTGCTCATGACCACAGCTACAACAATCATCATCATCATCCAGCAGGAGCCTCTCGTGAAGATCATCGGGATAACGAGTGTCAGCAACGTGGCTTCGTGCTAGTTCGAGTGATAATTCTGGACCTTGCGCACAAACTTTATCCAAGTCTTCTTTTGTCAACGGAGGATCTGGCTGGCGGGCTATAATCTCATACAGCAGATCCACGTACTTGCCAGGGTGCAAGTTCCCCATAGACGAAAATATGTGATCGTATGTTAGGGAATCAACCGTAACGCCATGTTTTAACATTTCAGCAAAATAATCTAGAACCTCATCTCGATCGGCTTTCCCAGAAAGAGTAGATAAGTAGAGCGCATTCACCGCGGCGGCGGATACGAAACTGCTCACCTCTGGGTTGGTATCTAACTCTATCAGGCGTTTAAGCTCATTCCAATTACCGGGCAACGTGTTGAAGAGTGTTTCAGGGAGAAATTTGTAGAGATAATCACCCAATATATCGTTTAATAAGTCTTTCGGTAGAGTCAGGAAAGCGGCAATTGTGGTATGTGCCTCCTCTGCTTTCAGCTGGCTCAGTAATTCCAGCACGTAAATAGGCGTAAACAAATTTTCGCGTTTCGCGTGAGTTTCTGGGTCTTTAATTATCTCCTCTAAAATGTTGATAAGCCCCGGAATCGCCGCTGTACCAAGGGTCAGAAGTACATCAAGGGCAACTCGAGGGTAGAGAGTGTGGTCCAGTCTCATTTCTTCAAGGGCATCGGTTAGTGAAAGTACCGGTGGTGCAGGGGGGGCTTGAAATTCTGTCATGGTTTTTACTGTAAAAAGTTTCTACGGTTTAGATGTGTCGTTAGGGCATGTATATACCGGTTCCGTCTAAAAAGTCACAAAAAGGAGGGCGTTATAGCTGTTTTTTATAACTGGGTATTCAGTTCCTAGTTTCTGCTGTCGTACTTAGCGAGTTATAAATCCTCAAAACTATTGTAATCCTCTGCACGATAATTATCCTCGGTAGTATCATTCTCACTACTATCATCCCCGAAACCATGGCAGCTGCCGGATACCACTGGTAACATTTTCTCAAGGTCGGAAAAATACCCCTTATTATGCCAGACATGCCGGTCACCGATGACATAGAGATGCTCTCGGGCTCTGGTCACGGCGACATTAATCAGATTAACTGTGCTACCAGCCCACAAGGCCGCGCCAGCAGTGCTTTGATCGCACCCAAGCACGAAGAGCACTATATCAGCCTCTCGTCCTTGGAAAGTATGGACCGTCCCCACTGATCGTCGGTACTCCTGCCGGATATCTGGTGAAAATCCATGTTGCTTCAAGGTGTTGGTGAGGACAACCCTAAGTTTTCGTGCCACGGCCCGAAAGGGCGTAATGAGAAAGAGCGAGGGAGGATCGTCACTATTGCTCAGGAGGATCGAAAGGAGCTGTTTGACCACTTCTCCCTGTTCCGGTACCCACTGTTTTTCAGTGACACTCCCCTCAATATGCCACCAGGCGCTTGCCCCAGTATGTGGGTGAGGCGGGACTGTTTTAGGAGTTGCCTGGTGCATCAAACCATCGTAGGCAATAGTATTAGCGATCGTAAACATGGGCTCGGCGCACCGCCGATGCGTCATTAGAGGAAGGCTGATCCATAGTGGGTTAGATCCCTTGGGATCGATATACGTTCCTACGTCGGAACTTGAATCAGCAATGGTCTGTGTTGAAGACGTGAGTGCAGAGGTATGTTTTCGGATACTATCACTCAGAGGTTCTGCCAGTCCGTTCTCAATATCGTCTCCCAAGTGAGAGATCGGCTGTAGCTGACGTTGATCGCCGAGGATTAGTGCCTTTTTTGCGCGCATGAGAACGCCACAGACTGACTGTGGAATTGCTTGTCCTGCTTCATCGATAATGCCGTAGCCAAATTCTGCTGAGTGTACGCCGGGAAACATTCGCTCGACTGATGCCAGAGTGGTAGATACTAATGGTGTAATCATGAATAGCAGCCGCCAGAGATGAATAACCGATGGATGGGTCGCGTTATTGGGAAGGGTTAAAAGCGTCCGGAGTGCGATTAGTTCATTTTCCAAAAAAGGAACTTCCCGTAGCCACGCTTCATGGAGTTCGAGGGCAGCAACAAAAAGCGGTGCTTGGGAGTCTTGTGACAGTGCACCGTTGGATTGAGCGCTATGAAGCGTATCTTGAAAATGCTTTTGTGCACTTCGAAAGCTCGCTTTGTCCCTCGGGGCTCGTGCTCTCAATTCAAAAAGAGTCAGTCTTTGGCCTTTTTCAAGTCTGGCTGCGCGATCGTTTTTGTTCTCCTTCATTGCGTAGGTAAATGCGGCTTTGATAAACCGATTACGGTTAGCCTTTTTCCCGAGGGGAATTGTGGGCAATCCCCACCACTCAGTTGCTGAGACGTCGGTAATTGCCTTCCGAGATGATTGTTCCATTACCAAGCGGTAGAGTGCGGCTGTTTGAGAAAGGTAGGAGGTCGTTCGAAAGTAAGGGGGGAGTTTGTCAGATCGCGGTAGCTCAAGTGCTATGTTCTCAACGGCGTGATTATTCGAGGATGCAAGGAGTAGTTCATATCCTGTGAGATCAGGAATAAGTTGTCGCACGTATACTGTTTTGGTTCCAACTATTACTTCGGTCTTATTTCTTTGCAGCGCATCAAGGGGCCCTGGTAGCTGGGCTAAAACCATTGCCCGGGTAGTAACGACGTGGGCAAGGAGCTCCCGGATAATAGTTGATTTTCCAGTTCCTGGAGGCCCGTTTACGGCGGTAAGTGGAGATTGGTCCCAGATTAGTCGTTTGAGTGCATAGTGCTGTTCTGGCGATAGAGCAAAATCTGGTTCACTTGGCCAGTTGCCTTGAAGGCGAGGGGTCGAACGGGTGAATTCAATTATATGTTCGAGCCCCTGTGGTGTTCGTATGTCGATTCGAGCATCTGATGAAGTAGCATTCTGGGAGGCTGAATTGATATACTTCCAAAGCGGTGTGTTCTGTTGGCGAACGAGCGCTGAGTGAACAAGATCAAGATCCCTGAGGTAGAAGCTGTTGAGAATATCGACCTTGCGTCGTTTTGGAATCGTGCTGATTAACTCCTGATAGAGTTTCTTGCTCTCCTCGGTTCCGGAAAACAATGGGTCGCGATCACCGTCGTAAGAACGAGCTCTCAGTTTGTGTGGGATGATTGTGCAAACCAGTTCTCCGGCTTTGAGTGGTAGCGCAACAAAATCGACACAAGTCTTTTCAGCCGCGAATACATCTTTGAGTGCTACTGCTGCGTTAGTATGGAGGATTGCATTTAGTTCTTGAAGCAGCTCGCGGGCTTTCTCATCAAAATAGTGCAGGTCGCAGTTTCGGGTCGCCCGGAACTGTTCGAATGCAAAGGGTAGGGTAGAGATACTGGTTTGGCCTAAGAGTGCTTCACCACGTGGGTCAATGGAAAGGCGGAGAACCGCACTGAGACCTTCAAAGGCGCGATCGTCCTGAAAAATGCTCTGTCGGGCAGGGGGGAGTATCTGATCGCAGAGAACCTTTGTTTCTTCGAGACTGAAGATCCCGAGAAAGACATCGAATCCATAATAGTAGTCGGGTTCAAGACCATGGGACTCTCCATCTACCCAGGGAGGCGGGAGAGCATCTCCGGTCGAAATCTCTATAACGTCGGGATAGCGATTGTAGATGTCATCTAAGCTAAATGGCCTGAACAGTTCAAGATTTCGCCAGAATTTAATAATATTCCGGCTGGTAAGCATATCGCGAATAATCGTTAGTGAAATTTAATTAAGTGGTTATAGAAGCCGGATTTTTTTTCGCCCTTCTCCGGGCAGGGGTTCGTGAATAAGTTGGGGGGCAGTGTATCGTAGCATCGTCCCTTCTATCAACTTTTTAAAAAAAGGGTTATTTCTTCTTTTCGAGATCTGCCATTCGTTTTCGAACAATGACTACCAGTGCATTTGGAATGCTTTTGGATTTTGAAAGCTTCTTCACGTCCGCCATATTTAAAAACTTGACCCATTTCATCGAGATATCGAGCGGAGTTTTCGGATTACAAACCAAAGCGAGCTTCATCTGATATTCCTTCGACCACTTATTTGTTTCACTCAACACTCGTAGAATTCCCTTGGGTGTGTTTGGATCAGATGCGAATCCAATCAGCTCTTCAAAAGTAATTTGTGGATTTTTGAGGACAAATGATTGTACGAGTTTATTCGGGTCCTTAATCAGTAAACCGCGAGCATTGACGTCACCAAACATGGCAAGTTTGATTTTATCTGAGATCTTCATGTTTGCAATTCTAGTTCGAAGGTCGGAGGACTCTTCCTCCTGCCCTTCCGCCATTTGTGTGGCGAGGAGTTGTTGGGCCAAGGCAGCAACTTTCTCATCGGTAAGTTCTAGAGCCGGATTTGTCGCTGCTTCCTGACCGAGTGCCTCAAGGGTGTCATCAAGTGAGTTTGGTGCAGGCGGGGGGGGGGGCATATCGCTCATATGGCACTGACTTTTTT
>JBIIDM010000208.1:0-5645 GCA_044238365.1 Bdellovibrionota bacterium
CCCCCCCCCCCCCCCCCCCCCCCCCCCCCCCCCCCCCCCCCCCCCCCCGCCCCCACCCCCCCCCCCCCCCCCCGCCGCCCCCCCCCGGGGGCCCGGCATATCGCTCATATGGCACTGACTTTTTTCACGGTTTTACAGCAGCAATCACTTCCCGTTTTGGTGGGAGCCCCTTGCGTACTTCTAGGGAAAATCCGACGGCACGAATGTGGCGTTTGACCTGTGAGGCGGCGCTGTAGGTGGCCAGGATACCTTTGGACTTGATGCGATTGTAGGCCCAGCGAAATGCGAGTTCGTCCCATGAATCCGGATTGGTGCGAGGTCCGAAGGGGTCATGAAAATAACAATCGGCGTCGTATCCTTCGGTGTAGTCAACTGCTTCTGGATGATTCCAGGGATAGCGGAGTAACGTTAAGGTAAGAGGAAAATCCGCGTGTGTAACGGAATGGATTGGGAATCGCTCAAGCCCTACAAGTGCTTCGCGAACGAGAGGCGTGAATTCGGATGAGTTTGGTAGCACGTCCGGATGTAGTGGACGGTAGTCAAGACTAAGGTACTCAAGCGGTATAGTGCGGGTATTGCCTATTAGTGACGCGTAGACTTTCGCAGCTGAATAAAAGTTGGTTGCAGCACCAAATCCAAGCTCCAATATTTTAATCGGATCATCAGGCGATCGTCCCTTGGTGCCATAATTTTCAATTATTTCTGGGAGGCGCGTCCCTTCAATAAAAACATACTGGCTTTCACTGATGGCACCAAATCGCGATCGGTAGGTTACATCAAGTGCCTTGTCGTAGAGAGTTGTAGATCCGTCTCCCGTAACTATTTCTTCAACGTCGGCATACATTATTTGAGATACTTTAACGTAGGGTTACTGGTATACGTGTGCATCAATATCATACCGCTCCTTCAGCGATACGTTTAATTCCTGTAGACGATCTTCGAACTTTACGGCATCAAGCAGTCCAAGATAAGTCATAGTTTTTTCGAGTTGCACTTCTTCGTTGGGATACCCTTCAACTATGCAGATTCCCGAACTTCGTGTCAGCATATCACCTAATTTCACTATTGCAATTTTTTCATATAAGTCACCTTCGGGTTTGCTCCCAAGTAGGGGATCGCAGTAGTGGAGAATTACATCGCAGATTTCTTCGGAGAAGTTCCATTTCTTCGCAACAAGCGCACCAAGGAGCGTGTGAGAGAACCCGAATATCTGTTGCTCGGCTTCTGCAAAGGTTTTTTCCTCCTGCGCAATTAGCGTAAAGGCCTCCGGGTACTTTTTTTCTGATTTCTTGGAGTTTAAGAAAACAATTTGCCCGAGCGAGTGCAGCAATCCCATGGTGTAAATCTCTTCTCTGTAGCGCTTTTGAAGGGTGGTTGCGATCAGTGTTGAGGCTATGGCTGTGCCAACGGAAAGCTGCCACACCATCTTATTGAGGCTACTGGCGTTCTGATTGATTTGCCGTACAGCCGCCGCAACAATAATGCCTTTCAGAGATTTAAATCCGATTGTCATGAGTGCTTGGCTCAGAGTCGATATCTCCCGCTGACGCACGAACATTGCCGAGTTTGCAATTTTTAGGATTCGGGCGGCAAGTGCAACATCATTTGCCAGAACGTCGGTTAACTTTTTCGCTGTAATTAAGGGGTCTTCGACCAGTTGAACCGCCCGCGCTGCAACCGCCGGCATAGGAGGAAGGTCGCCTACCAGCGCTACTATATCCTTCCACTCCTGTTCCCTTCCTGATACGCGGGCTTTAAATTCATCCTCATCGCTCATATGTTATTACAGGTAAAAATGAAATATCATGGAACGGCGTTTTTGTCGTGTGATGGCCCAAAACCCCGGCCTGTAGCAGTTAGGATACCGGGGAGACTCAACAAGGTGCAAGGAAAACTTGATTCTTGTATTGAATTGAGACAAAATGCCGACTCGATTTGGTCATGGCGACATAGCTCAGCTGGTTAGAGCGCGGAACTCATAATTCCGAGGTCGGTGGTTCGAGTCCACCTGTCGCTATTATGCTATTATGCCCGCTGGGCGCTCGGGCCTAGGGGGCTTTGCCCCCTTTGGCGCTGATCGCGCCTTCACACCCACGGGTAGGGCGTGCTGTGCTGGTTGGTGGGCTCGGCGCGGGCTCAGAGGTGGGAGCTGCCTAATCGGCGAGGGGCGGTTTTCGATAAAACATTGGTAGCTATATGATCTCTTTGGGGCTGGATGTGAGTGCATTGGATGTCACATTCAAGGCCCATGCGGGCCGGGGGATCGGGCGGTATGTGGGAGCCTTGGCTGGATCGTTTAGGGAACAGTTTTCGGCTATTGATGAGGGGCGCGGTTCCTTGCACTCTTTGGAGAGAGGAGCGAAGCGGGGGGAGGTTGCATTGGGGACCTTTACTCATCGGGATTTTTCGTTGCCAGCGTGGGGTGAAAAGCTAATCGAGTCTCTACCGGCGGGCCGGCAGACGGTGCGGCAGCAATTGTGTTATCCCTTGCAGCTGGGGAGGAGAGGAAAAACGTCTCAGTTTGATGTGCTGCACTTTCCTGCTCATATGGACGCACCGTCGTGGTCTACAGTTCCTTATATAGTGACGGTGTTAGACCTAATACCGTTAGTATGTGCCGATCTTTATCAAGCGGAAGTTGCTGGGTGGCGGTTTAAACTGGCGCGATGGCTGGAGCTGCGGGCTATTCGGGGTGCAGCAATGATTTTAGCGATTAGCGAATGCACCGCGAGAGATGTAGAGCGGTTGCTTCATATTCCCGCAGAGAGGATTCGGGTAACTCCCCTTGGTGTGGATCAGGTATTTTTTCAGGAACCCAATTTTTTTGAAAGCGAGCAGGCTAAAATCAGGCATGGCATATCGGCCCAGCGCCCGCTGATTGGGTATGTAGGCGGAATAGATGCTCGCAAGAATGTTCCGCAGCTTGTTAAAATTTTCAGCCAAGTACTTTCGTCCTGGAGTGAGAGTGATAGGGTACGTCCCTTGCTGTTCATTTCGGGTCGAATCGAAAGTGACCGAAATTATCCCGCCTTAGTATCACTTATAAAAGAGCTCGGTATTACCGAGGATGTTGTTCTTCCAGGCTTCGTGCCTGACGCAGATCTGAGAGCTATAGTACAGTCAACACATATTTTTGTATTTCCGTCACTGTATGAGGGGTTCGGTTTGCCGCCGTTAGAGGCTATGGCTCTCGGGACCCCGGTGATGTCACAAAATAATTCCTCTTTGCCAGAGGTGCTGGGGGATAGTGCGCATTGGTTCGATGCGCAGGATATTGAGGGATCAAGTTCTCTTCTGAAAGGATTATTGCAGAATGAATCGTTGCGATTATCAAAGGTAGCTGCAGGAAGGCAGCAAGCCGCCCAGTTTACATGGGATCGGATGGCTTCACTGACCTATAGTGCATACGAAGAATACGCAACCATCGTACGTTGACGCAGGTAGTATGAAAGTAACAACTGCCAGAAAATCTCCTTCAAGCTACGTATTAAAGTTGCTACTAGGCCTAAGCGCCCTGTTGTTCCTGATCTGGTTTGTAGGGAGTAAAGAGGTTGTTACGTTGCTTTTGTCCGTAGATCCATGGCTGTTCGCTCTGCTTATGGGAGTGTCCGGAGTATTAATCCAGATCAGTATCTTAAAATGGAGGCTCTTTCTTCGTTTTTATGGAGAGAGCGCGTCGTTAAGGGAGCTATTTTCGCTTTATCTCGTTGGCTATTTTTTTAATACATTCTTTCCCAGTCAAGTTGGTGGTGACGCCGTAAGGAGCTGGAGTTTAGGAAAGCGTGTGGGGCAACGAGTTGCCTTTAGTGCAACGTTGCTAGAGCGGGCAACAGGCTTTGTTACCATGATCCTGTTTGGCGGGCTCGGGGTGATGTGTGCGCCGAATGTACCATCTGCTATTCTGCTCGTATATGCCGGAGTTGCCTCGGCGACATTGATCGGTATTGTCATTGTGCTCAACAAGAAGTCAGCACACTGGTTTCTTAAACTGATACCAAATCATAAATATCGGGAAAAGTTTCGATTGTTCCATGAAGGTATGGCTCGGGCCCTCACTTCGAAGGGCGTGCTGATTAAGGCATTTGGACTTTCGGTATTATTTCACGGTATGGCAGTGTTGAATACTATCCTGGCTGGATACGTGGTTGGTTGGAAGGATGCAGGCTTTTTTGACGTCTGCGTCGTGCTGCCGCTGATACTATTGTTCGGAAGTATTCCGCTTTCACCGAGCGGATTGGGGATCCAGGAAGGCGCCTTTTATTTCTTTCTTCAAAGTATTGGTGCGAGTCCGTCCCAAAGTATAGCGACTGCTTTAATTCTAAGAATCAAGGTGCTTGCGTTGGCAGTGTGCGGCGGGGGGGTCTGGTTGTTTCGGTCACGAAGCTAAGCAAAAGTCTTTTGGTCTTATGTGCGCATTAGTCACATAAATCACCATATTGCCTAATAACCTGAGTTCGACGTAAGAACTGCGGTAAATGGTTGAGATTACTTCATCCACTTCGTTGCTCATGATATAAAATGCTCGACGTAGCAAGCTACGCCTGCGCTTTTATATCACTGCACGCCTTGTGTCTAAAGCAATCTTAACCATTTACCTTTTTTCTTACGTCGAACTCAGGTTAATACGATGATTTGTATATTAAAACTACTGGGCGATAGCCGACCTTACTGAGGTCCCGATTCCTTGCAACTCCTGTCCGTATAATCCCGTTTATCACTTAGAGAGACCAACCAGCCGGACCCTTGCTTCACTGCCTGTAAAAGTTCCACTAGACGAATTGGTGACTTTTATGCTAAGATGTACAAGTAAAAAAGGTGATTAAATGCAGAAAGCAATTGACACGAATCGATACACTATTGCCATAGGAACAAAAGGACGGCTTATCTTACCCACCGCCCTCCAGCGACAGGCAAATCTCCAAGAGGGAGAAAAGGTCGTCATAACGCTTGCCGAAGATGGGACGTTACGAATTGAGCCCCTTCGAGCATGCGCAAAAGCGTGCGAGGGAATGTTTGCCAATATTGCCCCAGGGGTAAGCCTTGCTGATGACCTTATCGCCGAACGTCGACAAGCAGCACAGAAAGAAGCTGAGGAGTTTGGGGAATGAAAGGGGTCTTATCTGTTCTTGATGCTTCTGCATTTCTTGCTTACATACACGGAGAAGCTGGTAAAGAACGAGTTTCCGAAGTACTTGGGCGCGGCGTGGCCATGAGTGCTGTAAATTGGACCGAGGTCCTTTCAAAGCTTTCGTTACACGGAATTTTAGCAACAGAGCTCACTGCTCATTTGACAAATAAAGGGCTTCTTGGGCAGGGTCTGATAATCATCCCGTTTACTGCTGAAGATGCTGAGAGTTCAGCAGATCTTTTCCTCGCTACTCGTTCACAGGGACTTTCACTAGGGGACAGAGCGTGTCTTGCTCTCGCCAAGCGGCTTGAGCTCCCCGTGCTGACGACCGACCGAGCGTGGAAGGAAGTCTTCCTTTCTGTACAGATAGAGCTTATTCGATAACGCATTTAACCTGAGTTCGACGTAAGAACTGTGGTAAATGGCTGCAATTACTTCATCCACTTCGTTGCTCATGATATAAAATGCTCGACGTAGCAAGCTTCAGCCTGCGCTTTTATATCACTGCACGCCTCGT
>JBIIDM010000197.1:0-6194 GCA_044238365.1 Bdellovibrionota bacterium
ATATCATGAGCAACGAAGTGGATGAAGTAATTTCAGCCAGTTACCTTTGTTCTTACGTCGAACTCAGGTTAATAGTACCTGTTCACCAGCCTGGCGAAGCAAGTAGAAGTAAGCGTTCACCAGGTTGAGGTCGGCAGAAAGAGGTAATTTCGCGAATGAGACGTGGTACTCCACGTCGCAGTGAGAAAAATTGCCTCTTGACGAAGAGATCAGCCAAACCTGGTGAACGCTTACGATTAATCCGGGCTAACGGCTCAAGGGGAGCCATACCCGAAACTGAGTCCCTCCCAATGAGCTTGGAGTCACATCAATGGTTCCTCCGGACTGGTCAACTAACTTTTTACAAATTGCTAGACCTAACCCGGAGCCGGGAAATTCACTCTGAGTATGCAGCCTCTCAAAGGGCTTAAAAATCCTTTGATAATACTTTGGATCGATCCCAATACCATTATCATCCACTGTGAGCATCACCCCAGGCAGATCATTACAAGGCTCAAGCGACCCCGAAATCACGATTTCGGAAATCTCTGATACATTATATTTCAGCGCATTGCCGATTAGGTTCTGGAACAACTGTCGCATTGAAACACGACTCATCCGTATCTTCGGGAGGTCTGCCACCTCAATAATTGTCTTCCGCTCATCAAGGTTGGTTTTATAGAGAACGATTACTTCATTGACCACAGAGTTGAGATCAAGCTCTTCAATAATCTTTCGCTCCTTCTCTACCCGTGAATAGTCGAGCAGATCGTTAATCAAACTATTCATCTGCTCACAACCACGGGCTATAATATCGAGAAGAACCCGGGCTCGTTCGGGTACAGAATCACCACAAACCTCGCGAATCAAGTCACAGCACTGCCGGATCTTATAAAGCGGCGCATTTAAGTCATGGGACGCAACATAGGCAAAATCTTCCAGCTCCTTCTGCTTGCGAAGCAACTCGGCTCGTAAAAACGACTTTTCTGACGCATGTCTTATGGCCTGATATAATTGGTCACCGGCAAACTCACTCTTAATTAGATAGTCCGCCGCTCCACGTTTCATGGTATTAATGGCAACCTCCTCGGTACTTCGCTCACAGATGGCAATTACCGGAGTTCCACGGCGAACCAGCTCATCAAGATAGGCCAGTGCATCCCACTTAACACCAAGAATATCAAGCAATACAACGTCAATCTGCTCTCGATCTAACACACTAAGAGCCTCAGCCTGACTCGAGACTAGCCGATAGGGTAATGACCATTCCGAAATCATGCTCACTATTTTCTGGGCAAAGAGGACCGATAATTCATCACTACCGACACATGCTAAAATCCTCCACTCTTGCCCACCCATCACTCATCTCCAATAAACTAAGACTGCTTGTTTATAGCGAAGTTGCCATTTGGTAGAAATTCGCTACTAAGCACCTGATAGTGTTATACATAAAAAAGCTTCACACCATTATAAGCGCAAACCAGCAAATCAGGCTCGTAAATAATTTGGTAACGGTTCGGTTTAAATACTTTCTACCTGAGTTCGACGTAAGAACTGCGGTAACTGGTTGAAATCGCTTTAGACACGAGAGGCGTGCAGTGATAAAAAGCGCAGGCTAACAGCTTGCTACGTCGAGCATTTTATATCATGAGCAACGAAGTGGATGACGTAATTTCAGCCATTGACCCCAGTTCTTAAGTCGAACTCAGGTTTTTAGAATTAACGGGGCGGATGTTATGAATTAGCCATCTCTAACGAATACTTCCAACGAAATTCTCAATCATTTCTCTACCTGACTCAGTGGCAAACGACTCGGGATGATATTGAACACCATAGATTGGCAAACTAACGTGCTCTATCGCCATAACTTCAGGGCCATTTTTCACCGTTGACTTTTCCTGGTGGTCCACTTCAGCAGTAATTCTCAAATCTTTCGAAAATGGCTTCGCCATATCAATCATCAAAGAATGGTATCGCATGACCATTGAGCCATCATTCACCCCCCGCAAAATTACGCTAGGCTGAATTACTTTTAGCGCACTGACCTTTCCATGCATCGGCAAAGGTGCCCGTCTCAGCGTGCAGCCAAAGGCATGGGCAATCCCCTGAAATCCAAGGCAAACACCAAGAATAGGCAAATTCATGGTAGGACCAACATCCTTGATAGCGGTCATGCATTGTCCGAAGTAATGCACATCATCCGGTGAACCGGGTCCCGGGCTAATAATTAACCCATCAAACCGACCTACCGCCAATAACTCAATAAAGGGATCGTCATTCCGCATCACAGTGATACAGACCCCTTCCAAAGATTCACAAAGCGCCTTCAAATTGTAGACGAACGAATCATAGTTATCGACTAAAAGTATTTTCTTCACGTAATTGGTCGCCTCTGTATCGTTTTATTTTTCCATATTTGCCTATAAAAGCCGCCCCAGCGGGCGATATCAGGACATAATCAGGAGCCAAAGCAGTACCTGTTTACACAAGAAACAAGCAGCTCGCAATCAGGGAACGACCAATTTGTAGAATCAGATTGGGTCGAAGTCTCGAAGGGTAATTACCTGATTTCGCCCACCTTACCTCTTCACTCGACGGACCTTCCTGAGGCCGCTACTATTGCTCGTGCCATTGCCCCAAGCTTATGACGTATTTCCTGATATTCCCCTTCAGGAACTGAATCATACACGACTCCACTTGAAGTTTGAACAAAACATTCATCGCCGTTACAAAAAATGCTGCGGATTGGAAGGCAAAAGGCACAATCTCCATTGAGACTAAAGCGCCCAATAGCCCCACCGTATGGACCACGCGGTGTTCCCTCATTACGGTCGATGATCTTCATACTTTCGATCTTTGGTGCACCTGAAACCACACCACCCGGGAGAATTGCGGCCAGTAGATCGAACGAAGAGTATTGGCCGTCCAGCTCTCCGACAATATCACTCACTATATGCTGCACATGACTGAACTTTATCAAATACATTAAGTCAGAGACCTTGACACTCCCTACTTTGGAGCAGCGCGACAAGTCATTACGGTGCAGGTCCACCAACATGTTATGCTCAGCAATCTCTTTTTCGTCACAAAGCAGTGTTCGGGCTAGCCGTCGATCCTCACTCTCAGTACTTCCCCGGACGATAGTACCTGCCGTAGGTGTCGTGAAAATGCGGCCTGCAGTGCACGAGACCAAAATCTCCGGGCTCGCACCAAAAAGAACCTGGGTGCCGCACTGCAAAAAAAACATATAAGGGCTCGGATTTATCTTCCGCAATTTCTCATATAACGCAACCTTATCACCCTTCAATCGGTAATTATTCTTAAAGCCAACTTCACATTGAAAAGTATTGCCTGACCTAATATCTTCCAGGGTATTCTCAATTACTTTTCTATGCTCAGCCTCCGTGCAGTTTGGGCCAAGATCAGTAACGCTATCCAGTGAGTTCGGTACAGAAATTCTAGTGCTCTCTGTTAACAAATTCTCCACTTCAGTCCTTCGATCTTCCCCGAAGGTGTAGTATGAAAGACTTCCTGTCAGATTGTCGTAGATCAACCCATCAAGGTATAACCCTAAGTGGAAAGTGTCAAATTCCTTATGCTCATTGAACTTCACCGCTGGTTCGAAATAATTGACTGCTTCGTAACTAAAGTAGCCGATAAGCCCGCCTTGATGAGTTCGTCCCTGAAAATCAAGCGGCTCGATTGCTCGCAGGACCTGATAAGGATTCACTCCGGAAACTGTAATTGACGCTTGGTTGTTGTCTTCAAAGACGATCCCTGATGCAGCAACATCATCGGGCTTCTTAAGTGAAAGCATTCTTTTAACATGGTCACCGTTGCCCCTGATGGTGAGGCGATCCCCCTTGCCAACAAAGAGTACATACGGGTTAAAACCAATGGTAAAATAACGATCCTGGTGGCGAGGATGTTTCAACGATTCAAACAAGTAAGCATACTCATACTGTTTGAGAGCAGCATAAAATATCTTAAGGTAGTCAAGATCATCGCCAATCCGTGTCTCCACTGGCCGCTTCGAAAGGAATGAAAGGTCAAATTTTAGTTTTTTCACGCTCTCACCCTTCAAAAAGTCCTAAAAGATACCTGTAAGAGCTGCAAATAAGGTAGGAGTCCATCATAATAACCCTGCTAAAAAGTCACCGACACCATCTCCACCGGAACTTTCGTACACTCTTAAAACTTGCGAACCGACTACCGCTATTTCAGCAAAGCCACGCAAAGAATCCACGTCATTCCGGTCTTTAATGCCAAAGCCCACAGCAATTGGGAGCTTGGTCACGGCGCGAACCCGCCTGAGATATTCGCCTAAAGATGCCGAAAATTCAGTATTCTGTCCGGTTACTCCTTTTCGGGAAACACAATACAAGAACCCGTCGGATCCCTTCGCGATTGCCCCAATTCGCTCAACACTGGTAGTGGGGGCAATCAGAGGAACTAATTCTACCTTATGACTTTTAAGCGACCCCTTAAAATCGTCGGATTCCTCTAACGGCAAATCGGGTATGATAACCCCTCGAACGCCAATCTCTTCAAGACGATTACTAAACTTTTTAAGGCCATAGACGAACGGAATATTTAAATATGACATTATTATAAATGGCAGCCCAAATTCCTTGGAAACCCGCTCGGCAAACTGAAGCGCAATCTCCGGCGTAACCCCCCCGTCGAGCGCACTCTGGTTAGCCTTCATTATTACCGGGCCATCTGCTATCGGCTCAGAGAACGGGATCTGCAGTTCAATCATAGCAACCCCCGAAGCCGCCATGACCTTTATCAAGTCATAAGAAGCTTGCAATGAGGGATACCCCACAACGATGTGTGTCATCAATAGAATTTCACGATCCTTTAGAGTCTCTCGGATATAATCAGCCAGCACCGTATGCCCCTCCCTTTTGCTTAATAAACTCCTTCCAGGAAGGATCATCAAATGCCTCAGCTATCGTAAAAATATCTTTATCTCCGCGGCCCGAAATATTCACCACAATCGCGTCGGATTGTTTCATATTCGGTGCTTCCTTCAGCGCCTGAACTACCCCGTGCGCGGTCTCAAGTGCAGGGATTATCCCTTCGTGTCGTACTAAAGTTCGGACAGCGGCGACCACCTCATCATCCGTTGCATTATAAAACTCGGCCCGACGAGTGTCGTGTAGTTGGGATAAAATCGGAGATACGCCCACATAATCCAGGCCTGCGGAAATGCTGTGCGTATGCCGCATCTGGCCTGATGAATCCTGGAGAAAATAGGTTTTATACCCTTGAGCAATGCCAACATGAGCCCCCTCATTGGAAAGACGCGAGGCATGTTGACCGGTTGCAATCCCCTTACCACCTGCCTCTACACCAACCAGGCGCACCTCTGGCTCGTCAAGGTAGTCTGAAAAAAGACCTAACGCGTTTGACCCACCACCAACACAGGCGTAGAGCGAATGAGGGAGAGGGTTCCCTGTTTGGGCCTTCAGCTGCTCACGCACCTCCTTTCCGATTATCGACTGGAACCAAGCCACCATCGTAGGGAAGGGATGCGGCCCACAGGCAGTCCCTATCACGTAGTGTGTAGAATCCATAGAGCCCGCCCAATCTCGAAAAGCTGCATTCATGGCATCCTTAAGAGTTCGAGTGCCGTCTTCTACCGCCACCACAGAGGCCCCCAGCTGCTCCATCCAGAAAACATTAGGGCGCTGCCGGGCAACATCAACGGCCCCCATGTATATCGTACATTCAAGCCCCAAGCGAGCTGCCATGGTAGCCGTAGCGACACCATGCTGGCCCGCTCCGGTCTCTGCAATAACTCGCGTCTTGCCCATCCTCCTGACTAAGAGTCCCTGCCCCATGACATTATTCGCCTTGTGCGAACCCGTATGATTGAGATCCTCCCTCTTTAGAAAGATTCGGGCCCCTCCGAGCATTCTTGTAAGATTCTCAGCAAAGCTCAATGGCGTGGGCCTGCAAGAGTAGTTTTTCATTAACGAGACGTAGTCATTCCAAAAACGCGCGTCAGACTTAGCCATCTCAAATTCCCGCTCCAGCTGCTCCAGAGTAGCATGCAATATCTCAGGCACGAAGGCGCCCCCGTACGGACCAAAATATCCAGTTTTATCTTTCATAACTATAATCTACATTCAGAAATTCGAACCCGTCGTTCATCCTAAGACCGTCCGACTACTGTACTCATTCACCGCCCTGCCGGCAAGGGCCAC